>NZ_JCACKO010000138.1:0-156508 GCF_059505445.1 Brasilonema angustatum
GTATTGGCTCCCCAATTTCAAATCTAAAATTTCAAATCTAAAATTGTTTCGGTCACTCAGTATTAAACAAAAAATCCTAATATTGAGCTAAGAATTGCCAAGAAAAATCATGTTACTTACCCTTACATCTTTTTAACTTCTACGCTTTTCTACGGATAGGTGCAAGAGATTAGTTAAGTTACATTTATTACGGACAGGGTGGGTTCATAAAAAATTCAAAAATAAAAAAAGAAAAAAAGAAAAAATTTTTGAATTTAACTGTCCTTTACAGTTTATACTCCCATGACCTCACATTTTTTTACTGGAGGTAAATCCCTTGAAGTCAACAGCCAAAAAAATTGCAATTGCAGTATCATCCATTACAGCAGTACTGACTGCATGTCAATCTGCTTCAGCCCAGCTCGTGCTTGGACGTTATGGTATTCAACCAGGGCTGGAGCAAAACTACCTTCAGTACCAGCTATCGGGCAGAGATTTGACCCAAATGCGAGGTATTGCTGGATGTAGTGTGGGATTTGGTGCCGCTTGTAACAAAGCAGGAGCAGTCTTCCAAAAATTAGTTGAGTCAAATGGTGGGCCAAGCTACGAGCAGTTGCTGATGCGAGCTGCTGGTGGGGAACAAAACTACCAGAATTTTGCTTCCCTTTACGCAAACAATCCCAATATTTCTCAGATACCGTACGCCTCATTCTGGCAGAACGACAACCCTAATATCGTGGACGGGTATCGCTATCTGTTTGGACAAACAGTCAGTCAAACTCCCCAAGAAGGTTTGGGACAAGTCACCAAAAACTTTTATTGGGCACCTGCTGTTCGTGGAAACTCACTCGATCCACGTAATGGGTTGCTTGATTTGAAATACTCTTATGGGCGTCTGTTGCTTGAAGAGGTGGCAAAAATTCCCAATGCACAGCAGCAGATTCAATCTTTGAATTTAGGACCAGAACTGACCAAGTTTTACTCCCAAAAACTGTCCAATTCGATGCGTGTGTTGAACTCTGGTGATCAAGAGTCTCTCAAAGAGACAATTCTTAGAGACCTTTCGATGCCATATTCACCAGAAGCTGCAGAATTCGGACGTCCAAATCTTGGCATTCCTGCCGGTGATTCGCTGATTGGGGAAACTCTTCCTGGAGATACCTTTGTTGGGACAACTCCAGTATCATTGCAGCCAGAAGGAATAGGGATTCCAGTATCATTGCAGCCAGAAGGAATAGGGATTGATGTTCCCTCAAACCTTGCAGAAGATGTCGTGTTGCAACAAGGATCATCAGGGAGCTCATTTCCCACCTGGCCCCTAGGTGGTCTTGCCTTGCTCTTACTTCTTCTGGCTTTTGGTGGTGGAGGTAGTTCTTCCGGTCGGGGATCAGGTACACCCCTACTTAGCACTCCACCTTCCTCTGGTGGTGGATCTATTCCTCCTTCAGGCGGTGGTTCTGGTGGTGGATCTATCCCTCCTTCAAGCGGTGGTTCTGGTGGTGGATCTATTCCTCCTTCGGGCGGTGGTTCTGGTGGTGGATCTATCCCTCCTTCAGGCGGTGGTCCTGGTGGTAACAACCAAATCATTGAAGTACCACCCACTCCTCCTGTGAATTTTCCGCCGGGACAGCAAGTTAAGAAGGTACCCGAGCCAACAACAACAATAACACCGCTTGTTGCGCTGGTAATTATATTGTTGTTGGTTGGTTATGGACAGCGACGTAGCCAGAGAATGATTTTTAGACGTAAAGTTACGCCATCTGACTTCCCAACCAAGTTGACCAAGACGGACACCGAGTACTGGGTTCGTTAATTTATCTGATACTATAAGCGCTCCAACATCATTGTGCATCTGTGGTTGTAAATAAGCACGATTCTCACCTGCATAGAATACATGCAGCCCGGAAGGGGTACGGCATTGCCGTGCCTCTATACCAGCAGAATCGGTGTAGCGAGTACGTGAATCATTAGAGAAAAGTTATGTGAGGTGTCTTAAATAAATCTATCGTAAGGTGATGTAAACGCAAAACAATTCACAAGTAGACTCTTGGTGCGTCGCTTTGTAATAAAAATTATTTTTATGGTTGATAGCTATATTATTGATTTACTTTTTATTGGTTCATTGCTGCTATTTGTTACCTTATTATCCGGATGGATTTCGCGTTTACCTTTTTCCTTTGCCATCATCTACCTAATAGTAGGTATTTTATTAGGTCCCTATGGTTTTGGACTGATTCAATTACGCCGTCCTGGAGTATTAAACGCCGAGGTGTTAGAACGGCTGGCAGAATTTGTCGTGATTATATCTGTCTTTAGCTGTGGTTTAAAAATTGTACGTCCGCTACAATTTAGAGCCTGGAATATTACGACGCGACTTATTGTTTTTTTGATGCCAATTTCAATTTTTGGGTTGGCAGTTGTAGGTAAACTCTTTTTAGGGATGGATTGGGGAGAGGCTATTTTATTAGGAGCTATTCTTGCACCAACTGATCCAGTTTTAGCTTCAGAAGTTCAACTAAGTGATAAAAATGACAAAGATGAATTACGCTTTGGTTTGACGTCTGAAGGCGGTTTAAATGATGCCTTAGCTTTTCCTTTTATTTATTTTGGTATTCATGCGTTAAAAGATAACAACTGGAACAACTGGCTGAAACAGTGGGTTGCAGTTGATATCATTTGGGCTATTGCTGCTGGTATTGTAATGGGGTTTGTCGTTGCCAAAGCGGTTGTTTGGATTGAGAAAAAAATCCAAAAAATGGGTCGTAGCGATGAAATTATGGAAGATTTTATAGCCCTTGGTACAGTTTTACTAACTTACTCTCTAACAGAAATTGTTAATGGCTATGGATTTCTTGCTGTATTTACTGCAGGGTTAGTTGTCCAACGGAGTCATAGAAATTCAGAAACACCACTGGCACAGTTGGAATTTATAGAGAGATTGGAAAAACTTTTAGAGGTTGGGACAATACTAATATTGGGGACAATATTATTAGTCCAGCCAATGCTAAAATATGCTAGCCAATCTTTATTAGTGATAGTCTTATTATTCCTAGTCATCCGACCTGTAGGAGCCTGGATTAGCACAATTGGTGGAAATTCCCGAAAAGCGTACCGTCGTCGAACTTGGTATTCAGGAACTCGTTTGTTATTCGGTTGGTTTGGTATTCGTGGTGTTGGCTCTTTATATTATCTTTCATATGCCTTTGGCAAAGGTTTAAAAGGTGAAATAGGTGAGCAAATAAGTTGGATAACTTACACCACTATTGTTGTTTCCGTGATTGTACACGGAATCAGTTCAACTCCATTAATGAATTGGTATGAGCGTAATCTTGCCAAGCACGAAAATTCTTCTTCTCCAGCTACCATTGATGAATTTGAATGAAGCATAACCGAGAAAGATTTTAAGCTCTCTGGTCAAGATGATGGTTACACGTGCCTGATTTTTTAGCGCTCCGGCTCGGTTTTTTCAGGTTTATACGTCCAGTTTTCTCTAAATCTGAACGTATAACCTATCTTATGCTTAGGCGCGTTGTGTTATGTCTGCTTACTATCGCAACGCCTATCTATTCTCTAGTTGCCAAAAGCATCCTTGATGCTATCAACAGCGCGTTCAACAGCATTCTTTGTGTTGTCTACAGCTTCTTTAGTCCGAGCGGCATCTTCATCTGCTCTTTGCTCAATTCGAGCCGCATCTCTGTTTGCTTTGCGCTCAAGAAAACTACCATTATCGGTTGCTTTGTCAACTCGATCAGCATTTTTGTTTGCAGTTTCCTTAACCTTATTTTTCGTATCTTCAATGAAACCTTTGGCTCGTCCAGCATCTTCACTGGTTTTACCTTTAACCTGATTATCCAAGTCTGCTGTTGCGATTAAGTTTGTAGCGGGATTAGCCATTGCTGCGGTGTTCGAGAAAAACGCACCTTGCCAAACGAAGGCGATCGCCAACACACAAAACAGAGTTGTAGCCAGAAAGCGTCCTACAGTCGAAAGCCGTTTCATCACATCATTCAATTTCATTGAATACAAGCTCCATTTTTATTTAGCATCCTATTTTTACTTCATCTGGCTCCGAAGTCAAATCGTTCCCCAGATAGAGGTTCTGCCGTCATAAGTTGTGGATTGAGGCATTGTCCTGTACGATTACCCTAATACCTCCAATCCTCCGGGAAAGACCTGAGGTCTTCCCTAGAGGGCGTTGGAAACCCTACCAAGAGCGCTCGTCTGACCGTTGGCGTTAGGGTAAACCATGACAAAGCGCGGCACTTGCTTGTCAACATGCTAATGGCGGTTATTTCTCAATAACCGCCACTAGCGCGAATAAAGATTTCAGACACAATAGCTAGTAAAATCACGAATTGCTAAAAGCTTTCAGATAAACCATATCAAACTACATATTTTGAATTTGGTAGTCCATAATTCATACCATATAACGCTGATATTCTGATACATTTAAGGAACTCTCAGAAACACTAGACTCGCCACCAAACCATACTTCATCTAAGTCGTGTTCAGTAAATGTATAGCCAAGAGTAGAAGCAAAATGAACAATTTTGGTTTTATCCCAATCCCAAATACCAAATAAGCCTTTAACGCAGCACTTCTGGTGATACTGCTCATAAATGACTTGATCCGACATTAAGACCTCGTAAAAAGCATTTACCTGATCCAGCGACATAGATTTTCCCTTTAAAGTAATAAAAGTTACATTGATTAACAAAACAATTCCGGTTTTAATAATCTTTTCAACAGTTGTGGGTGGTCATACGGACGAATGTTGAAGACGTTGATTAGAATCTATTGTTTCTTGACATCCTAGTACTGACATCTATACAAATGGTAATTTAAAGTATGAACTGAAGGCGAAAACAGGAAAAAAGAAGTATAAAATTTTTCATGACTTTGGACATCTATGTGTCAATTCCTTCATGTTTCATTCTTAATGGGTTATTTGTGATGGAGTACAAGGCTGTACTTCATCCCTAAAAAGCCAGCCTTGAGTTCCATCAGGCAGTTTAACTTCTACAAAATCACCACGTACTTGAACAAATAAAACCATTACGCCTAGATTCAGTTGTTTGACAGCGCCAATCTCTGTTTGAGGTTCAGGGCGTAATTTAGCAACAAATCTGCCACCAGGGGGAGAAACAACACGACACAGTTGTGGTTGCTGTGAGATGAAATTCTGTTGTGCATGACTTCCAATCATGTTGTTAGGATTCAAAAAGCTAAAGCCACCAACAGCACTGATACAAGCTGCTACACTCATCCCAAGTAATTTTGGTACTTTGATCGCTGAAGATGATAATACTGACGGAGGAGTCAACAAAACTTCTTGTGAATTTTCTTCAGCCTTCTTGACTTTTGGAATTCGCATCGTCTGGTTAATAGGTTGTTGCAGTGCGATCGGAACAATCGAGTATTCTATGGGTACGTATCCACCCGGATACTCGTTGCAAACAATGGCACTCACCTGAAAATTTTGTTGCCCCAAGCGTATATTACTACCAATACGAAGAGGCATTTCGCCTGCTAAAAGTAACTGTCCATCAACAATAGGAGGATTCATCTGGCGCAAATTCCGCAAGTAAAATTTCTGCTTTTGCTGATGAAAGAAGATTTCAATATGTAAAGCAGAGACTGTTGGATCTGATATAACAATGTCGCATACTTGAGGATCACGACCAATGCGGACTCCTCGACTGGGGTTTTTACTTTGTTGCTTTTCAAGAATTTTGCGATTTTTGACTTGTCCATTTTCCTCCCACTCTAAAGAGAGTTCATGAAGGATATTTGTGGTAAAACAAGCTTCCTCTGTCGGCAATTTGTCAGGGTTTGTCGCTGATTCCCGTAGCGCTAGCAGCACCTCAGTCGCAGTCTGGTAACGATCTTTAAAGTGATAGCGCGTCATCTTAGTAAGAATAGCAGCTAACCCCGGACTGACAGTTGCCAGATGTTGCCACAGTATTTCTCCTGTATTGGGATCATCTTGGAGTTCGTGTGGATGCACCCCTGTCAATCCTTGAATACCCATCATCCCTAGTGCATAAATATCACTACTAGGACGTGGTAAACGTCTGATTTGTTCAGAGGGCATATATCCCCGAGTTCCGGTGATCAGAGTGATGTGGTTTTGTCTTGTCCCAACCGCTGTTTGACTTTGCAGTTGTTTTATTGCTCCAAAGTCTATCAGAACTAATTTGTTGTCTGAAGCACGTCTAATAATATTATCTGGTTTGATATCACGATGAATGACCCCATGGCTATGAACAAATTCTAAAATACCCAGTACCGAATTTAGCATTTCAAGAATATGGAGTTCCGTCCATATTCTTCCTGGAGGAAACTCCATACTCACAGGATGTCCACTGATAAATTCTTGTGCCAAGTAAAATTCTTGCTTTTCTTCAAAATAAGCTAAAAGTCTGGGTATTTGGTCGTGGTTGCCCAGCTGTTGCAAAGTTTCAGCTTCTTTTTGAAAAAGCCTTCTGACAGATTCTAAAATATCAGGGTCGGTACTAGAAGTTTTGAGATGTTTGAGGACGCATTTAGGGTTCCCAGGGAGGTGAACGTCCTCTGCAATGTAAGTTTGCCCAAACCCCCCCTCACCCAAGACTTCAAGGACTTTGTAACGTCCTGCTAGTAACTGACCAATCATGTTGTAACGGTGATTTAAAAAAATAACTGTAACGCTTTTACATTTAGAGACTCAAAGAAAAAGTGAAGTCAAAAAATATATTTTTTGATTTCTATACTCTCTCTTTTACTTCTCGTTTAGACTTTATACTCTTCTACCTATTTGGTAAGGTTTATAACTACAGAAAAGTTTGATGAATGACATCAAGACATTTTATCAAACTTTTCAGAGTGCCTGCTTTTCCTAACAATTTTTGTGAAAATGAGGTATATCATGGGTAGTTAATCCTATTCTCTTTATCACAGTAACTTGAATAAAAAGCTTTGTGATGTTCATTAGGCAGAGATAAATAAGATGATCCTGGTACATTAATGAATAACAAATCCAAGACACTAATGTTGCCAGTTTGGCATACTTCACAAAAATTCATTAATTGATTGTAAGTTTAATAACTAACTTATATCGTCAATTTTATAGCAATTTCGATCAGATACGTAAGTAATCTTTGGTTTGCCTAAAAAAGATTCATAAAATCACAGGTAAAAATATCAACACATAAGTAGTTATTGGTAGTTTAATTTTAAATTAAAGCTAATAAGAACTAGAAAAAATACGGGTAGTCACTAGTTTTCTTTACTCAATTCCCATCAACACGATATTTATTTTTTAATATTTGTAGGAAAATAGCTTGTAATATATGCAAAAAGAGTCAGAAAATAATTTATGTCTGAACGAGAGTGTTTCTATTATGCATAACTCTTTTCGGCTAAATTTTTGTACTATTGGTATCGTCAGCTTCTTGACAATACACGGGTGCATGTTACAGCAAAATTTAGATAACGCCAAAATTGAGTTGAAGAAAACCCAACAAAATCTTGAAAAAGTACACAGCCAGCTAAATGATAATAACCAACAACTTCAAAGCCTCCGCCAGAGACTCAACAAAAAAAATTCAGACATTGTGATTATGAATATTTGTCTAGAAGGTGTAGGACGGGCGTTGTCAGATATGGGAAATGACAATCGTCCTGGAGCATTCTTTGAGTTATCATCTGTAGTGCTGCAATGTCGCCTAGCAGACAAAATTGCAGAAAAAACACGTGTTGAACAGAGCCAATCAGCCTCTGTAGAAGCTCACACTTCAGTCAAGAATGTCAGTCAGTGGACTTCTGGTAAAGGTAGTCAGTAAGTGAAGTAGATTGTTTGCCCATAATAATACCAATTCAACAAATGATTGCTACGCATGTATAAACCCTAAAAAACATCTTTATGTTGTATACTAGTTGACTTCAGACAGAGGCGATTTTTCGTCAATAACACGGGCTTAGAACCCGTTAACTTGTGAGACCAGCGCTATGCAGTCCTTGTTTCCCGACGTAGGCGACGGGCGTTCTCAGAGGGTGATTTTGCACCGCAATTTTTACAGGTGAAATGAAGCGGCGATGCTCCAGCAGGGAGCCGCTTCGCGATCGCTTGACCCATGTTAAAGATTTAAGCAATATTGCTCATTGACAAATGCAGTATTGTCTTAAATTGTCACGAATGGTCTTTAGTAATAATATTGGGAATCAAGAACACAAGCAGTAACTGTAGCTCTGAGAATTTGACCAATGATCATCTTCTACGAACACCCGCTATCTCCGTATGCACAGAAGACCAAAATCGCCTTGCGCGAAAAGGGGGTTGAATTTGAGATCAAGACGCCTGACGTGAGTGGGGGCGGGTTTGGGGGCAGCGAGTTTCTGGAAGCCAATCCTCGTGCGGAGATGCCAGTCCTCATTGACGGCGACGTCAAGATTTTCGACTCTACAATCATCCTTGAGTACATCGAAGACAAATGGTCCGCGCAACCGCTATTGCCGAGCAATCCGGCAGATCGAGCCCGTGTCCGCATGATTGAAGAGGTCATGGACACTTACTACGAGCCGATCAACTGGGGGGTGATGGAAATCAACTTGTTTGGGCGGGCGAAGGGTTCGCTTGCTGAAAAGATCGTTGGGAATGCCAAACAACAGGCTGCGAAGTGCCGTGAATGGCTGACGAAGCAGCTAGGCGATCGCGAATGGTTCAACGGCGACCGTTTTGGCTGGAGCGATCTTTGTGTCGTTCCTCACATTAACTCGTCGTCATTCATATTCGGGATTGCACCAGAAGCAAACTCTCCACTTGCCGATTGGTTCAAGCGCGTTAGTGTGCGTCCAAGCGTCGCTCAAACGTTGCAGGAAGCAAACGACTCAGTTGCTGGATTGGAGCAATTTTCGCATTTCGTTGAACAAGGTTTGTTCAAACGTCAATACCGTGACCATCGTCTTGAGTGGATGATTCGTATGGGTGGACTCCAAGTTGTACTTGACGGCATTGAGAAAGACAACATCCGATTCGGTAACGATTTCTCTTGAGAAAAACTATAATACTTTGCGACACCAAAAGCCTCAAAGGATTTTCGACGTTGCGGAATCAAGGTATGAATTACTGTTGACCCACATTCAGGACATTGCATAAGAATTGACCTTAATTCATACTGCCATTATGCAACGCCGCAACTTCTTCTAGTTTTTTTGCATCAAGTATCGTTATCTTTCCACCCCGACTGTAAGCAATGACTGACTTAAGACTTTTAATTAAGCGTACGCACTCTTCATAAGTAATGCCAATACTACGTGCAATTCGATAGTAAGGCAATTGGATTTTCAAAACTTCTCCTTGCGGAGTTGACTCTGTACCATCATGCTTAGCAAAATATTGAATTATTCTTACCAACCTGACAATGGCTCTTTCAGAAACTAATCCATGAACTGTTTCATGCAATTGCTGAATTCTCGAATTAAAAACCATCAGCATCCGTAGAGCAATATCAGGGTTTTCTTGAATAGCTTTGAGTAGAGTATCTCGTTGTACAGTCAAAATCTCACAATCACTCAAAGCTGTCACGGTTGCAGGCGCAATACCATTTCCTAACAGTGCAGGATCAGCAAAAATTTCCCCAGCAGAAAGCGTGCGAAGAATCGTTTCTTTCCCCGTTCCTGCTGTTTTTGTCATTTGAATCGAACCACTAACTAAAGCAAACAATACATCTGGTAGAGCATCGCCTTCATGCAGGATAATTTCTCCCTTAAGATAACGTCGCACTTGGGTGTGAGGCTGCAAACTCAATTTATCTGAAGGCTCTAAACCTACAAACACGGCAATTTGTGAAATTTGTTCAATGCTTGCCTGCATAATGATTTAGGAAAATTATTCATCCTAAAGCTGGACGATGCTGAATCCAAGGTTTTGCGGCTTCCAGTTGTGCTGCTAAGCTAATGAGAGTGGCTTCGGCTGCGGGACGTCCCACCAACTGGACGCTCATCGGTAAACCTAGCTCATCAAAACCTACAGGAAGAGCGATCGCCGGTTGTCCAGTTGCATTCGCTCGTGGACAAGGTGCAACCCAACCAACAATCTTTTGGAATGTCTCTTCTGGACTCAAGTTTGCCCACTCTCCCACGCGAATGGGTGAATGTAAGTAAACTGGCAACACAAGCACATCAATCGTGTCGAATAATGCGACAATTTGTCGTGCGACCACCTGCATTTGGGAAACTGCTTGCAGATACTCACCCGCAGAACCAGTTCTAGCCAACAACCAACGATTCAATGGCTGTAAAGCCTCAGCAGGTATTCCCGACGCAGCGATACTCGTTTGCCAAACAAATTGAAATGGTTCAGCTAATCCACTAAGATCTATGCTTGTCGCATCAACTGTGTGACCAAGTTCTTGCAATAATTGTACTGTTTGCAGAACGCCTTGCTCACAGTTAGCATCAGCTTTCCCTATAGGAGGGGTACTTGTTGCATAAGCAATTCGCAAACGACCAGGTGTTTCTTTTGTATAAGCAACAAACGATGGTTCTGGATTGGGTAACCAATATGGATCACCCGTGACGTATCCAGACATGACATCTAAAAGAGCAGCCGCATCAGCAACAGTACGTGCTATTGGACCATTCGTTGCAATACCACTGAGGCGATCGCCCACCGGTGCATGAGTCACCCGTCCTCTTGATGGCTTGATTCCCACTAAACCACAACAAGCTGCAGGACCACGAATTGAACCACCACCATCAGAACCTTGAGCGATCGCACATAATCCTGCTGCTACTGCAGCGGCTGCACCACCGCTAGAACCACCTGGAGTGTAGTCCAAATTCCACGGATTTCTGGCTGGAGGAAAACCCGTAGGTTCTGTGTAAGGAAATGAACCAAATTCTGAAGTTGCTGTTTTACCCAAAAGAATAAATCCAGCTTGCTTAATCTTGACTACGACACCATCATCATAGTCAGGAATATTATTCAGTAATGCGGGATTTCCGTAAGTACAAGGGACACCTGCAACAGGGTTGAGGTCTTTGATAGAAATTGGCACTCCAAAAAACGGTGGTAGTTCCGAGGTATTAGAAAGTATTTCTGTTTTGGCTTTAGCATCTGCGATCGCTTGTTCTGCCATCACCGTAAAATAACTTCCCAACTGAGGATTCAACCTAGAAATACGTTCTAAATAAACTTCCACCAACTCCAACGGCGATACCTCTCGGTGTCGGATTAACTGTGCTTGTTCTAGTGCTGAAGTAAAAGCGAGATCAACTTTATTCATTGAAACAAGACCTCTTAAACAAAAATCCCCTGTTTTTGGGGATTGGATTTTGTTTTACACTCTCAAAAAGGTTACAATTTTTACGTTTTATAACCAAAAGAGAATTTTGTATATCCAGGGTTATATTACACTAGTTCTATTGTATTTACGTTTTCGTTGGAAACGCGATTTTTCACAAACACTGGGTTTCTCAAATCCTGCATTTCCTCGCATCAATATTTATGTTGCTGTCAAAAAGGTCATCTTTGCTTGTAAAATTTGAGAATTTGATGGAAGCTAAACAAGGGCAAGCGCTGAAACATACTTACTTGCCAGCATATACAATCATTTACATATTTTCCTAAGTTCAGGATAAAATTGAGATGTATTTCCATCGCTACGACAATCTTCGTCGGATTCAGCAACTCGATCCCATACAAGACCACTGTGAGATTTATCATCTTATGTTGGGCTACGAATTTCCTTGGGACGTGCAGAAATCGCACGAAATTGCCCTGATGAAAACTTACTGTGTTGCCAGTATCTCTAAATTACTGGATAAAACCGGGGAGTTTCACAAACGTCCGCAAAAACGTTACGACGATACAGCAATAATTATTGTAGAGTTTTGCAAGTGGGGTTACGACAGCGAGCGAGGTCGTCAAGCCATTCAACACATGAATGCTATCCACTCCCGCTTCAAGATTGACAATGCAGATTTCCTCTACGTACTTTCGACGTTTATTTATGAACCCGTCCGTTGGAATGCCCGTTTTGGCTGGCGGCTGATGTGCGAACAAGAAAGATTAGCCTCATTTTACTTTTGGCGGGAAGTCGGTAAGCGGATGCATATTGAAAATATTCCAGAAACCTACGAGGAATTGGAACAGTATAACCTCGACTACGAACGCACCCAGTTTTGTTATTCAGACACGAATCGTCGAGTAGGTGAAGCAACTCGTGATTTATTTTTGAGTTGGTTTCCCAAGTGGATGGAATCGTCTCTCAAACCTGTAACTTATACTTTATTTGATGACACAATGCTCAATGCGTTTGGTTTTGAACATCCTTCCCAGTTGCTGCGAATGGGTGTAGAAACCAGCTTGAAAATTCGTGGTAGAGTATTGCGTTTCTTACCACCTCGCAATTCGTCTAACTTCTTTATCGACTCTCCAATCCGCAGTTATCCTAGTGGATATGAGATAGCAAATTTGGGGTCAGTAGAAAAAAAGAGAAGTTAAATATTTTCTACCAAGTTTGTTCTAGTGCTGGAGTAAAAGCGAAATAAATTTTATTCATTATTCATTCAAGGGTGCTGGGTACTGGGGACTGGAGACTGGTTACCTTGTTCACATCTGTTTCAACCATAAGAGATAGCTTGCAAAAGTGCTGCTGCGAATGAATAACCAGTTATCATTGTTGCTTGAGACACCAAGTCATCAGTGGTTGACATCCTCCTGCAGACTTATGGCATTCCAAAGCTAAATTACAGCAAATACCTAATCCCCGATTATAATCCACGAAAGATTTACACTTTTTAAGCGCTTTCTAACATCTGTGAATAAACCCTTACTCCCCAAGTTGCTGCTATGGAAGTATATGATATTGTGATTATTGGTGCTGGTCACAATGCCCTCGTTTGTGCTGCCTATCTCCTCAAAGCTGGGTACAGCGTCCTACTATTGGAGGGGCGTTCAACTCCTGGTGGTGGTGCAACAACTGAAGAACTTATGCCACAAGAAGCGCCTGGTTTCAAATTCAACCCCTGCGCTATCAACCACTTATTTATTTTCCTTGGATCAGTCATACAAGAATTAGAATTGCACAAGTACGGCTTGGAATATCTTCCCTGTGATCAAGTCGCCTTTTGCCCTCATCCTCAAGAACCATTGACACAAACGTTAAAAGATGCAAAACATTCGATAAAATCTACTGTTGCAACTGTTCTCGGTCGCGAATGATGAGTTTGTAGTAAGCGCAAAGAGCGCTTATTACAAGTTTAATTTTCATAAGACATCTTCCTTTGTGAGCAAGCAAACCTCATACTCATTAGCGATGACAAACATCTGTAAAAATTGATGTAATAAGACTGCTGTATGTCAATGCCAGAGCGATGACTAAGCGAGTTTTAATTCTAGGAGGACGTGGGCGGATCGGTGGTAGCGTTGCCAAAGACCTTCTCACCCATACACAAGCACAAGTGACTATCACAGGACGCACACCAGGTGGCAAAACGGGCGACCCGAGAGTGGAACATTTGGCGTTGGACTTGGCTGATGTGGAGAAACTGAAGAAGGCGATCGCCTCTACCGATTTGATAGTTCACTGTGCTGGTCCTTTTCACTACCGAGATACCAATGTTCTCAAGATCTGTATTGAACATGGCGTCAACTATGTAGATGTCAGTGACCACCGTTCTTATACCAGTAAGGCTCTCACCTACAACGATGCAGCCGTATCTGCAGATGTTACAGCAGTCATTAACACTGGTATCTTCCCCGGCATTTCTAACAGCATGGTACGTCAGGGTGTTGAGCAATTTGATACACCAGAAAAGATTCATTTGAGTTATTTAGTATCTGGTTCTGGCGGGGCTGGTGTCACCGTCATGCGAACAACCTTTTTAGGTTTACAACAACCTTTTGATGCTTGGATAGATGGTGAATGGCAAACAGTCAAACCCTATAGCCAGCGCGAAAATCTTGACTTTCCACCTCCATATGGTCGTAGCGGAGTGTACTGGTTTGATATGCCAGAAACTTTTACACTTCCTCATGCTTTTCCCTCAGTAAAAACTGTTATTACAAAATTTGGTTCAGTTCCCGATTTTTATAATCACCTCACTTGGATAGCTGCCCACATTTTTCCTAAGCAACTGATGCAACAGAAAAGCGCTATTGAATTTTTGGCTCATGTTAGTCATTTTATGACCGATGTGACCAATCCTTTCAGTGGTATTGGAGTTACAGTTCGCTCAGAAATTACAGGTCACAAAGATAATAAAATAGCAACTTTTTGCTCTACTTTAGTGCATGAAAATACCGCAGTAGCTTCGGGCTGTGGCACGGGTAGCATTGCTCAATTATTACTAGATGGCAAGTTGAAAAAACCTGGTGTTTCACCCGTTGAAGAAGCACTGCCAACAGATTTATTTGAGCAAACAATGCAGAGTCGGGGTATTGACATTAGTCACGAATGGTTGTAAATGCAAATCCTACGTAAGAGACAGATAGAAAACCATTACCCACGTAGAAAAACTTAGTTTATAGCACGGGATATCTTTTAAATTTGGTATTTTTTAAAGGCATGAGCCTCGCTAGGAGTACAAAGTAGCATGCTCACAAGGCATAGCTTAGTGCGAACCTGCGACACTTTGAACATAGAATTGTTAATGTACCCTCAAAGCAGGAGGCAAAGTTTTACTAAACCACGTAATATTCCTGTGATTTTCATTCCTGCCAAACTTAAACAAATAAAACAAGACAAGGAGAGTATTGCCATGCAGTTCATTTTAGCTATTTTAAAGAAAGCTTTGCGCCAGAGTATTGTAGTTGTAGGGTTGATGGCTTTAATCAGCTTATCAAGTGTATTTTTTTTTGTTGAGCCTAGCTATGCAATAGGATTTACATCAGAAAAACCAGCATTTCCAGGACCAAAACTCACACCCGAAGAAAAGATTAACCGTGCTAACGAATATGACCCTGGTGTTGGTATTCAGGAAGAAGATAGAGAACAGGAATATGAGCAAGCAGTAAAAGACTCTCAAAACCTAGAAACTGTTGAGAAAGCTTACGAAAGGAATGAGAAGGCTTACGAGCAGGAACATCCGCAGCCAAATTTGATTCAAAAAGCTGAAAAAGCGGTTGAGAAAGCAACAGGAAAGTAAAAGTAGAAAAAATGAGGGAGGTGAAGAAGTTCTCTCCCTAATACACCTTGATTAATCCCAACACTCACCCAGTGGATAGAGTGTAGGGCTTTTCGCGGTTTAAGCGAATAGCAACAAACGCTCTAATACACCAAATTTCCAGTACCGCGCAGTTGACGTAAAGAATTTATACAATAGGGACAGTCACAGCTAAATAAGCGCATCGCAGCATTACTTTCCTCTTCAGTAAAGTTCAGCATGGCGACGTTCTGATCTGATTTGTTTGTAGTAATAGTTGTTGAACGTACAGGCGGAGCATTTGGATTTCTTTCAGAATCTTTAATGCATACAGGAGTTTTGTAACTAGCGTGGGGATGTGTTATGCAAGTACGACCATCGCTGGTATGCGTTAGTCGCTGAGTCATACCAGCAGCGTGGGCGGGATTGATCACTCCCAGTGTAGACATCAGAGATACAAAAATGGAGGAACTAGAAAGCAAATTCAGTATAAGTTTTCTGTTCATGGGTTTCCTTGAAAAACGTGCTTGAGCGTTCAGGTTATTCCATTCACTGTCAAAAGAGCAAGTGAATTTTTTCCTGAAATAATCTAGTTTGACAATGCGCACCACAACTTTGTTTCCCTAGCTAGAATTCTTGTAGCCTTTCTGCGACGATTACTGCCTTTTACTTTTCGTGCAGCAATACGCGGAAATCTCCCAATTAAGCATAAGCTGTTCCTCTACCTGTATAAGCATCCGCGTGGTTAGGATTTAGCCGCAGCGTCGAGTTAAAATCGGTAAGCGCTGCTTTCAAGTTTCCTAAATGAAATTCGGCGTTGCATAAATCCGGGATGATTCAGCCAAATACAGGTATTTCTCTATACTTTAGGTAGTGAAGTAACAATCGAATCGAGAATTTGAGCATATCTCCAGATTTGGAATAGCATAATGTTTTTCGTTCGCGTAGCGTGCCGAAGGCATTGTAGTCTTGCCAGATAATGACGCAAACGAGTATTTTCACCTTTGCGCATGTCCCCTTGGAACTCAACGTCAAACGTTCGACTGAGCGCTCACGCCGAAGTCCAGAGACTTATCGCTTATATGATGAATCCAAACCTTTACTAAGATTATTTACATTAATTAATATTTTGATAAAAATCTCAGTCATTTGAATACGCAGAACTGAAATTTCTTGAAAAGGTTACTAACAAACAAGTTATATCTTTAACGCCCCCAAGCGCTCCTTATTGTTGACTTTTGATTAACATGTCTATATAATGCAACCCGTGCTCAAAAAGCTGGTGCTTGAAAGGAGATTGATATAAGACTAAATACTCAACTTAGGCAATCCAAAACTCAAAATTCACGCTCACCAAATCCATGCCAGACAGTCATTAGAGCTACGCAATACATCCTTACTGAAATGCACAATAGCTTGACTGCAATTTAAAGGTGCTTATTACATTCTTTAAAGTTATGTAGCCTTTTAATTACGGACGATCAGCCACTGCGGTAAACTAAGCCATGATTATGATTCTTTCAAACCAGAAAAACTCTCTCAAAGGAGCTTTTTTTCAATGTCTCATACCGTAAAAATCTACGATACCTGCATCGGCTGTACACAATGCGTTCGTGCTTGCCCTACTGACGTACTAGAGATGGTTCCTTGGGATGGCTGCAAAGCTGCTCAAGTCGCTTCTTCTCCACGTACAGAAGATTGTGTGGGCTGCAAGCGATGTGAAACGGCTTGTCCTACCGACTTTTTAAGCATCCGCGTTTATTTAGGAGCCGAAACAACTCGCAGTATGGGTCTGGCTTACTAAATTTTCCCTTCGGAGCGCACATTATCTCGATAGCAAGCACTTTTAGTAGTGGAGGCTGGGCATTACGTACCATTTACAACAATGGTGAGTCATGTCCAGCCTGCAATTTTATAAACTTAATGTAAAAATTTGAAAGAAATCGCAATACTGGTAGATTGCATCTGCTTGCCCGCACTGACAAGCTTTTTTCATATATAGGACTCCTCCAAAGATTTTTGCGAAGCTTCGTACACTTCTACTTCCCTGTTCCCTGTTCCCTGTTCCCTGTTCCCTGTTCCCTATATACAACAAAGTCATTTTTTTGCCAAAATGCTACCTTTGTGCTATTGACTATACTGGGTTTATTAGTCCTATAACAAGAGTGGTGTGATCAAATGTGCGGAATCGTTGGGTATATTGGCACTCAAGCGGCAACAGAAATTTTGCTATCTGGGCTGGAAAAACTAGAGTATCGGGGATACGATTCTGCGGGAATCGCCACGATATGGGAAGGTGAAGTGAATTGTGTGCGGGCAAAAGGCAAACTTTACAATCTGCGTTCTAAGCTAGAACAAGTAGAAACACCCTCTCAAATTGGTATTGGTCACACTCGCTGGGCAACTCATGGTAAACCTGAAGAGTACAATGCCCATCCTCATATGGATACGGCTATGCGAATAGCAGTAGTCGTGAATGGGATTATTGAAAATTACAGCGAGTTGCGCGAGGAACTAAAACAGAAAGGATACCAGTTTCTCTCAGAGACTGATGTTGAGGTTATTCCCCACCTGATCGCTGAGTTTTTCAAGCACCCCCCTTCTTCTGTTCCTCCCTTCTGCCCTTCTCTGTTGCTTGAGGCTGTTCGGGATACTGTTCATAAACTAAGGGGGGCGTTTGCGATCGCACTCATCAGTGCTGACTACCCCGATGAACTCATCGTCGTCCGACAACAAGCACCTATGGTAATTGGTTTTGGGCAAGGGGAATTCTTCTGCGCTTCCGACACACCAGCGATTATTTCTCATACCCGTGCGGTTTTACCCCTGGAAAATAGAGAATTGGCACGTCTGACACCTCTGGGCGTTGAGGTTTACAACTTTGCTGGTGAAAGGTTGAGAAAACAGCCCCGCCTGCTTAATTTGAATCCCATGATGGTGGAAAAGCAGGGATTCAAGCACTTCATGCTCAAGGAAATTTATGAGCAACCAGGGGTAGTACGGGCTTGTTTGGATGCTTACTTCAACGCTAATTGGAATGTTGCTGATTCAACCAGTTCTCCGGTTAAGCTTGGTTTACCAGAAAAAATTTACGCTAACTTAGAACAAATTCAAATTGTTGCTTGCGGTACGAGTTGGCACGCAGCATTAGTGGGTAAATATTTAATAGAACAACTGGCAGGAATTCCAACGCAAGTGCATTACGCTTCAGAATTTCGTTATGCACCAACACCCCTGACACCTAATACCTTGACTATTGGCGTTACGCAGTCTGGTGAAACGGCTGATACGCTAGCAGCTTTGGCGATGGAACAAGAACGTCGTCAAGATAAAGAACCAAAATATCAAGCACGATTATTAGGAATTACCAATCGCCCAGAAAGTACCTTAGGTCATATGGTATCTCAAATTATTAATACTCTCGCGGGAATTGAAATTGGAGTCGCTGCAACGAAAACTTTTATTGCTCAGTTGATGGCATTTTATGCATTAGCATTAGATTTGGCATATCTTCGCAACAGCATTTCTTCAACAAGATTGCAGGAGATTATTAACGGGTTGCGGCAAATCCCAGGTGAAATTGAAGCAACTTTGGAAAAACAAGAGGACTCTATTGGACAATTAGCGCATGAGTTTGCAGAAACCAAAGATTTCATCTTTTTAGGAAGAGGAATTAACTTCCCCATTGCTTTAGAAGGAGCGTTGAAATTAAAGGAAATTAGCTATATTCATGCAGAGGGATATCCGGCTGGGGAAATGAAACACGGACCGATTGCTTTGTTGGATGCAAAAGTTCCAGTTGTGGCGATCGCCATGCCTGGAAGTGTTTACGAAAAAGTGATTTCTAACGCCCAGGAAGCCAAAGCGCGTGATTCTCGCTTAATTGGTGTGACTCCTTTCAATGGGGGAGAAGCAGCGGAAATCTTTAATGACTTTATTCCGGTTTCCAAAGTTGATGAATTGCTTTCTCCAATTCTCACAGTTATTCCCCTACAATTATTGGCTTATCACATTGCGGCGCTTCGCGGTTTGGATGTCGATCAGCCTAGGAATTTAGCGAAGTCTGTGACGGTTGAATAGTTTTACAACTGATATTCTGCACTTTTGTGGAAACATAATAAAGTTGTACAATTTCTCCTAAGGGTGGATCTTATAAATACCGCTACATATAGCAGTCGCCACAATACGCTTGGTGATAAGCATTTCTCACTTTGCGAATTGGGTTTGGGGAAAAGGTTACTGGGTTTGGGTTAAAGGTTTTTTCTTACCCTTTCCCCCTTTAACCGATATGCTACTAAACTCTCAGCCATTTCAATACCTTTGGATCTTTATTATAGCGATAGGTTAAGCCGTCCTTAGTAGTGATGGATTGACCTTTGCTTGCCTTGCTTCTAACGGTGCCAAGTGAATAGTCTGCTAATATCTGTATTTCTTTATGAGAAAGCCCTTCGATTATGCCTATTTCTGCCGCTACTTCTGGCTGGATTTGGGATTCATTATTGGAAAAATCATCTATTTTGATTTGAGTATTTTCAGGAGGATTAGTGACAATTTCTTTTGCTTTTTGAGTCTGATAATCCTGTACGGTCACAAGTTGCCAACTGGAATCTTGTGAAAGTTCTAGAACCCATTGATGATAGTTAAATAGACTTTCTCGATGTCCAACACTGATAAAAGTTGTTTTGGTTTCTTGTAACTGTTGATATAAATGTCCTTCATTCTTCAAATCTAAAGCACTGGTTGCTTCATCTAATATAGTGAACCTAGGATGAGTAACTAGCAATCGTGCAAATGCAAGGCGTTGTTGTTCTCCCAGCGATAATATGTTCTCCCAAGGAACTTCTGTATCAAAGCCTTCGACTCGGCTGAGCACGTTTTGCAGGTTGACTTGTTGCAAAACTTCTTCGAGTTCTGCATCGCTCACTTGACGATTTGTATTAGGATAAAGTAACTGTTCGCGTAAAGTTCCCAAAATTATATAAGGACGTTGCGGCAAAAATAAAACGGATTGTAGCGGAGGTCGCACCAGCCGACCAGTACCTGCATTCCATAACCCAGCGATCGCTCGCAACAGAGAACTTTTACCTCGTCCACTTGGTCCAACAATTAATAAACCTTCTCCTGGTTGAACAACAAGTGACAAGTCTTCGACGATTACCTGTTCATAGTTTGGCGTTTGTAAGGTGACATGCTCAAATGCCAGACAGTTTTCTTCTATTGTTTTAATGGTAGTGACATTCTCTGGTTGTTTGCTAACTTCTGCTAATGCCTCGGAAAATTCTGATAAACGCTCAACGTAACTAGAAAATCGTCCAGAATTTCCAAATTCCCTAATTAATGTTGCCAGAGCTGAGGCAAACTGATTACCAGCTATACTGGCTTGGACAACTTCTCCGAAATCAGCTTGACCACTTATATATAAAGGTGCAAGTACCAGATATGGAAATATTTGAATAGCAGACTTATATGCTCCGTCAAAAAACTCCTGATTTCTCTCCCAATCAATCTTGCGTAAAATATTTTTGAGCAGTTTATCAAATCTGCGTTGAATTATATTATATTCTTGGTTTTCTCCCTGAAAAAAAGCTATCGATTCAGCGTGATTACGAACATGAGTCAGACAATAACTGTATTCTGCTTTAAGTTCTAGTTCTTCTTGATTAATTTTATTTAGTTGTTGACCCAAGTAAAAAGCAATTAAATTGCCTATAATCGTATAAACAACCAAAACAATTGAGATAAATTGGGAGATTGACCAAAGAATTACTAAAAAAGTCGTCATCTCTAGCACTTTTTCTAGAAAAGTAGCTGAAAACGAGAGAGCATTACTGGTCAAAGGTTCGATTTCTTGAGATATTCGTTGATCAGGGTTATCTATATCAGATTTAAAGTTTATTTTATAATAAGCACGATTGCCTAAATATTTTAATAATATGCGATTATTTAACCATTTGTACCAATCAAATGCAATTTTTTTTCTAACAAATTTCGAAAATCCATTTAAGAGTGTTACACAGATAAGAGCAGCACTGTAAAGCACTAGCGTCTTAATAAAGCCAGAATAATCTTTCTCTTCAATGACATCGGTTAAGTAGCGAGTAACAAAGCTATTAAAGGCAGCTACGCTCACCAGTGCAACAATTAATATAATCAGGATAAAGAGCATTCCCCACATACGAAGCACCTCTGGAAATGCTCTTTCTCCAGACTCTGTTGGATACCAGTAAGAGACGACGATAACTTTTAGATTATCCCAAAATTTATTAGCAGATGGAGGAGAAGTATCGTTCATTAAGGATTGATTGGTAACAGATTTGGTTTGCATATTCTAAAATAGACTGACTAGATTTTTGGATCAAAAATTATGATAACATCCGCCACTTTATAAAATATACTCTCATGAATATGCAGTGTCTCACTAAAGATTTCTCTAGAAATGACTGACTTGAAAAAAAATTATAATATTTGCTATAGTACTCTAAAAATTGTGATTTTATCTGCACCACTTAAGCCCATAAACTAGATTGTTATTCCTTGTGCGTGCATATTTATTGAAACATATATAGCAATCCGTGCAGGAGTTGTGAAATTATTCGTTGAGGTGGGGGAACGCTTAACAGGGAACTCTTAACAGGGAAGAATGTACAAATGTACTTTTTTTTTCACAAATGAAATAGGACTGCTATAGATAGTATTTGAAAATCTTAGGACTGGTCATGAATTAGTACTACAAAGCCTGCTAATTAAAAATTATAGATCTTATTGCTTAATTCATACTTAAAGTTAAAAAGCTTGGCTTTCAGAAGGGTCTGGATTTAATTGATCGCACGCTCTATAAATTGTATCAGCAGAGATCGCCACTGCATGACTAACATTAGGCAGTTCATCTTCGACAAACCGTAGGCGAGGGTACAAGTAGGCCATAGAGGTTCCTAAAATTGTCAATACTCCCATCATCATTAGTAGAAGTCCCATACCACGACCTGACCCAACACCGATGATTTGTCCAATGCTTTCTGCGAAATAACTATTAGTAGCCATTAAGGGTTCAAAAACTTTCTCAGCTAAAGCCCCAATCGTGATTTGACCTATAGGTAAAGCTGTAGCTTCAATTGCTCCTTTGAGTGCAAAAATTCTACCTTGTACGCTCGGTTCTACTTTATTTTGAATCACAACTTGCGTAGAACTGGAAACTATTGGTTGTGTCAAGGAGAATAAGAAAATGCTTACAGTGAAGACGATAAGAGAAGGTTGCACACCGGCTATGAAAATAAATATACCATTCAAAAGCATACAACCGTAGATCGCATATACATTTCGTTCTAGCCCTCCCCAGATACTCATCAGCAAGCCACCAGTTAAAAGCGCAATGCCAAATAGCGACATAATAGTTCCTAGAACGTTTACGGAAGCGAAATTTAACACCAGAGGTATAGTTATGACATTAATCCCTCCCACCAGATAAAGGCTGGAAGCAGAGAACAACATTAGTCCTAGCAGTCCAGGTCTAGCTATCAAATATTTAAATCCGTAGGTTATTTCATTTAGCAATGAACTTTTGGCGGTTACAATAGCAGTTGTATTGACTTGTGGAAATCTGACTAGCATTAGGGAGACAACAGCAATACAAACATTGGCGATGTGAAGCAGAATAATCCCTTGCAAATGAATAATACTAAGTAGAATACCTCCTAGAGTTGGTGCAATGATGATGGAAATGCCATACAGCAGACTCATCAGACCGTTAGCACGGGTGAGGTGCTGTTTCGGTACTAGTAAAACTGTGGATGCTGTATAAGCAGGTGCGTGAAAAGCCATAAAAACAGCAGTGAAGGTATTGGCTAGGTAAATGTGCCAAACTTCTAACCGACCCATGATGAATAAAACGCCGATCGCGATCGTTCCTAAACACGCCAACAGATCAGCGATAATCATTGTCTTACGGCGATCCCACCTATCTACCAGAGGTCCGGCTATAGGGGAAATTAAAGCGTAAGGTAGAGTATTGAACAGGGATACAAATGCAAACTGGGTGACTGACCCAGTGCGATTGTAAACCCAAAGATCTAAGGCAAAGCCAGTGGTAGTTGAACCAATTAGGGCAATCAACTGTCCTACCCAAACAACGAGAAATAGTCGCATTTCTCGCAAAATAGTCAGCTTTGTTTCTTCCATCATCATGTTTGACATAATTTTTGTTTTCTAAATCAGGATTTTGTATATTTTAATAATTAATATGTGTATTTATATAGCACGGTATGGAGAATTACGCTTGTGAAATAATAAGGAAAGTTCACTCAGACCAGATTCGGGATTAGTAATTATCAGTTCAAGTAACAATAGAAACTGAGTTACCGCTCTGCGATCGCAAAAGTAGTTCGCAAGGCTTCGTGACGACGCACAATTTCAACGATGCTTTGTGTTAGGGCTGTGACATTGAGTAAACCCGTTAACCGATAAGCCAGAGGAATGTTATGGACGGGAATACCCGGATTTAATTGAGCTAATATCCAAAACTCCAGCTGAATCAAAGAAATTGGCAACTCTTTTTTTGTCCGGAGTAATGGTTTAACAGATGAAGTTAGGAGTCTCAACTCATTTTCGCGGTATTCTGAAATCTGCCGATTTAGCTCGATTATCGTTGGATAATCAAACAAACAGCTTATAGGTAACTCTACCTTAAGGGTTTTTCGCAACCACGCAACAACTAGCATTATCTACGTCTCTATGGTTCTTTATTTGCTTTATTGCACACTAAAACTGAAAGTAAACAAACGGTTGAGGACTGATAACTGTCAGCCGAAATAAGCCGGAAACCAATACCCCAAAAACAACAGCAAAACTCCAGCTAGGAATTTGACGCCACCATTGAGTAAACCAACCTTTATAAGCTGCCCAGTGGAGGATAATTAAAGGTACAAAAATCCATGCAATTTGGAGATTGAGGTTTTGAGAGCCAAGAGAAGTCAAGAATAAAAAGGATTTTTCTATTTGTATAGCACTGCTAATATCATTACTCCGAAAGAAGATGGCAGAAGCACAAAACCAATACATTGTTAGGGGAATACCTAGCATCTTTCTTAGTGCTAATAATCCCTTATAAGGAGCGATTCGAGATGACCATTGCTTGTGAATAATTAAAGCGATTCCATTCAATCCTCCCCAAACTACAAAATGCCAAGCAGCTCCATGCCATAGTCCTGATAGAAGCATCAAAATGAGAAGATTTCTATATTCAAATAGTTCTGTTCGTTGAGCTTTTGGTCGCTTTCTCATTAAAGGAATATAGACATAATCTCGCAACCAACTGTAGAGGGTAATGTGCCAGCGTTGCCACAACTCAGTGATATTACTAGAAAGGTAGGGAAAATTAAAGTTGAGAGGTAGTTTGTATCCAAGTAAACCGGCAGAGGCTATCGCCATATCAGAATAACCAGAAAAGTCACAGTATACTTGTATGACGAAAGAAATAACAGCAATCCAACAACTCACGAAAGTATAATTTTCTGGATTCTGGAAATACTGTTCTATTACAGGATAAAGATTGTCTGAAATGCAAGCTTTTTTCAAATACCCTACAAGAAACAGCATGAAACATCCCCGAAAATCTACCTCGCTTAAATTTTTTGGGGTTAGCAGTTGGGGTAAAAAGGTTGATGCACGAACAATTGGTCCCGCAACCAGTTGCGGGAAAAAAGTTACAAAGAGAGAAAAATCCCAAAAGTTTTTCACAGGTTTGAGTTTACCTAGATAGATATCAAGGGAATAACTCAGAGTTTGAAAAGTATAAAAACTAATTCCTGCTGGGAGAATAATATTTATAGTTTTCAGGCTGATAGGTAAACCCAAAAAACTTAATAAATTAGCAGCAGAATCGCTGAAGAAGTTGTAGTATTTAAAAAAACCTAATATTCCTAAATTCGCTACTAAACTAAGTATCAACCATGCCTTGCGTTGCTGCTGATTTTGTGGCTTGTTCAGCAAGGCATTCCAATATCCTAAACCTGTAGTTTCTGGTTTTTGTACTACCTCAGACTTGGTAATTTCTTTGCCTGACACATCACTAATCTGTGGTCTGGATAGCATTAACCCGACAAAGTAATCAATGATTGTCGATAGCAAGAGCAGAAAAAGGAATCGCCAATCCCAAGCACTATAAAATATATAACTACAGATTAGCAGCCACCATTTACGATGATTGTGTTTCTGTAAAGCCCAATAGACGCAGAAAACAACCAGGAAGAAAAATACAAATCGAAATTCTGTGAATATCATATTGATTTACATTGTACTAATAGTTATTGAACTTGTTATTCAACTCCTAGAACTTACCAGTTTATTTTCTGAATTATTTAAATGTTGATTAAATTGTGATCCTAGTAAAAAAGTGAATTCTTTTGCACCTTGATGATTAAGATGTGCGCTATCAATTCGGCGGTCTACTGCATATAAATTAGGAAAATTATTAGGATTATTAAAAGCAAATAAAGTATTGATATATCCTGATGCGTAAGCTTTGTAAAGCGCAGAGGGGTTGGAATCAGTTTCTAAAAGGGGAGGAATGAAAAATATAGCGTCAATTTTATTTTTATTAATTTGCTGATATTGTTCAATCCGGGCAACAATATTTTTCATCATTTGCACTCCATATATTGTGGATGAATTATTGAAGACATCTTCTGAATTTAAATTAGCTAACTTTACTTGTTCATTTTTGAGATTTTTGAGATAACTATCTAATCCATTCGCTCGGAACAGTGTCTGCCATTTCTCTGCTTTTTTCTGCCAATCTATGGCATAATACCCCGATTCTTGTAACAGTTTATCTTCAGATACTTTTGCTAATGGATCTGCATTAGATAAATCTAAATTTAATATTCTTTCTTGCCAAAAATTAGCAAGCTGAGCGAGACCCAGCCATTGGTAAATAAAGCTTTGGAAGTTCGCGTATAAATAGGGAACTTTGACTGTCCAGCTATCGATTGATGATTCCAAAATTAACTGAAAATTTTCTAATGTTTTGCTAGGAGTATGCCAGTATATCTCCTGAGCAGAAGTAGAACCAAAGTTTATGAATAAGTCAACTGAACAGTCTAGAAATATCCACTTTAAGTTTGCTGGTTTTAATGCCAGAATTTTCTGTAAATAAAAATCTATTTCTGAGACGTTTGCACCTGATATCCCAAAGTTAAAAGATTTTACACTTTTACCCTGTTTTGTCATGTACTCATCAAATAATTTTGGTACTACGCCAAAGTAAGTAGTACTTGGACCCAGAAAAATAGCATTGTAATCATTTTTATGTTCAGTGAAATATTGCCATTTAACACTGATTTCCCCAAGATTTTGGATAGTTTGGGAATAGGGTAAAACTATATTTAAAAAGCCGGAAGTAAAAAATATAGTTATTATAAAAACTAAACTGTACCCAAACATTACTAGTGGTTTTAACATAGTTTTTCTTATATATCTAGAACTACTCTCTTACTTGTTGCCAGTTTATCTTCAGGTTGAGCCAGAAATTCCAAAGTGTTACACAAGCTATCGCCATCAATTTAGCTATGTATTCATTCACTTGGAATTTATAAAATAGCAAACTTACAATTAGGCTATTTAAAACAAGACCAACTAAACAAATTAGATTAAATTTAATAAAACGTTGCAATTTTTGATTATTTTTTAGCTGATAAGATACATCATTAAACGTCCATAAATCATTCCAAATAAAATTATTAATAATTGCTATTTCTGTTGAAAGCATAGCACTCATAGTTAACGTTAAACACAATGAACTATGCAAGAAATAGAATGTCCCTAAGTCTACAAATACTCCACTAAAACCAACTACAGCAAAGCGAGTAAAGCGACTGAAAAGTACTGAATAAGTAGATAATGGAGCTTTGTAATTGACAACGACAGTATTAAAATAATTCATATATTGCTTCATGCAAATTTTACTTCCTTCATACTTTTTCTTGAGACTTCAACAATCACATATACCGGTATTCAAGCTTTCTAATTTTTATCAAGTTGCCAAAAGCCTTCAAGAGGGTACACTAGTTTCAGTGAGTTAGTTTTATCCTGTTGAAGTTGAGAGGCTAAACTATTTTCTAGATCGTCAAAGAAGAAAATTGATTTGTTATCTTGATCCATCATTGGTAATTGGTTAGTTTGTATGGAAAGTAAGGGAGTTGTTGGCTCTAAATTATGACTTAATGTAAGGAAAACTCCCAAATTATAATCATTTTTGTTACTCAGTAATAAAATACTATTAGATCGATTAATAATTTGACTCATTGCTAACAAATTCTTGCCACCTATTTGCGGCCACCAAGCTTTAGCCTGAAAAAATTTTACATCAGAAACTAGTCCACAAGTGAGTAATCCCACCAACATGAATTGCCAAAGGGTTTTTTGCCAGTTCTTCGCCCAGACAAGATGGAAAGCTAAAATATAGACCACAGTAATTTGAATGCTGAGGTATAACGGTAACTGATAACGAAAATGAATGGAGCGAATACCTCCAAAAATTAGATCATAGCAAAGCAATGTTAAACCTGGAATTCCTCCTAGTAAAGCAATAAATAAACCGATTTTATTTGATAAATAAGCTTTGAAAAAAGCAATAATATAAATAAATAATATTAAAATAAAGATTATTGTAGAAAGACTATAATATAAAGGGCTTTCTGAAGGTAAATTATTAATCCAAGCATTATCGGAAGCTAAATTATAATCAAAAAATATTCTACTAATCCGACTGAGCCAAATACCAATTAAGTCGAAAATACTATCTGTTTTAAATGTTATCCATGACAAAAGATTTGTGGCAGTATGAACCTGGGTAATGAGTACAATGAGCCAGGGTAAAAACATTAAGCCAGCCGCAATGGAACTTACTAGATAATTACGCAGGGTTGTGTTGAAACGAAACTTTTGCGTAATAACTACATAAATGCCATGAGCTAGCGCTACCATAGCTGTTAATAAATGAGTGTACAATCCTAAGGCTAGGGTAAGAGCATACACAACCCAACTCCAGCCACTTTCTCGGCGCATGGCTCGTAATAAAGCAGCACTGAATATTAGAATCGTCACCATCCATAAACCGTATTCTCGTGCATCTTGAGCAAAGAAAACCTGCAAGGGAGAAACCGCCATCACAGCCATTCCTACCCACCCAACTAGTGGTGACTCAAACAACTCTAAACACAGCCAATACACACTAGGAAATACCAACAAACTAATTACTGCTGATAAACTCCTGACTCCTGCCGGAAAATCACCGAAGACCTGCGCCCACAATCTCACCATCACATAATACAAAGGTGGATGTTGTGGATCTGAAGTTATTAAATAACGCACTGTATCAACCACATATCTATCTGGATTAATGTGTTGATATTTGTCTAAGGTATTGACAAGAATTACGTCTTTACTATTGTCCCAATTGTTAAAAACTTCTTGTTTGACCTCGGCTAAGGTATGACCAGATATTGCCAGCGATGTAGCAGATTCATCGTACCAATAAACTTTTTGTCCCAAATGACTAAAGCGAAAGAAAATACCTAAACCAATCAGGCTAATTACCAAAAATTTTAACCAAGTTGGAGGATTTGACTTTGTTAGCAATTGTAGTTTGTCCATTGATTTTTTCTAATCTGTAGCTATCCTTTTGGTTGCTTGAAATATTCTTTGGCTAAAATTGGTGGATACTTAGGAATTTCATCTTTATCTAAGCAAGTCTTAATTGTGCTAATTGGCGCATCATAATTGGGACCTGTAAAAAAGGCGCATGAGTACCTTTGTTTGGCGCTATGCAATTGAGTGGGAACTATAACTCTATGTGGTGTGGCGCGGAACTTATCGTTTGTCCATCGTTGCATCAAATCTGCAACCAACACTATAATTGCGCCAGGAATGAAGGGCGCTACAACCCATTCTCCAGAATTTGTATATACTTCTAAACCTTCAGAATCTTGAAATAAAAATGTTAGGGTTCCTATATCGGTATGTTCTGTCAAATAAACTTTGCCTTTTTCTGGAGGGTGATAAATAGATGGGTAGTGATGCCAAACCATACCGTGATTTTGATCTAAATATAAATTTGTAAAGTAATCTTGTGGGATTTGCAGAGCAATAGCTAAGGCTTGCAATACTTTCAAGGCACTTTCATGACAAAAATTGAAAAATTCCATCATTACTTCACGAAACTGAGTAGGATTTTTAGGCCATTTATTCGGTTCAAAAAAAGGATCTTCAATATCACTAACTTCATCGTAAGTAATTTCTTTACCGAAATGAAATCCTTCTGTCATTAATTCATTGGCGTTGTGCCGATCTTCATTTTTTTTAAAGTTATGATATCCACGAAGATTCCGGTCTGGAAAGAACGATGCTTGTTCTTTTTCATCTTCTGGTAGGGCAAAAAAGCTCTCAACTTGTGAAAAGGCTTGAGTGACTAGATTCTGAGAAATACCATAATTTTTGAGATAAAAACACCCGACTTCATGAATAGCCAGAGAGATTTGCGAAGCCACAGCTTGTTTTGCAACTTTGTCACCAGTTAGAAAAGGATTGAAGTCAATGACCGGAATTTGCATATAAACGATATCCTCTTTAGTTAGTTTCAGTCAGTTTTCGGTCCTAAGGGTTCCAAAATGTGCTGATGAGGGTAGAGTGTTTAATACTTTGAATACGATTTCGGACTGCCACTATATCGTAAACCACTCCGCAATTTATTCTTAACTAGGTTGAGCTAACAACCTATGGGCATCTTCTAATAAAGCTGGGATTTTGTCAGCATGAGGACTATGACGCAAACAATCGCTTAAATCAAATTCTCTAACTCGTTCGGCTGTCTTACCAGGGAACCAAGGATCGGCATTATTTAAGTGGTTGTAACGTCTTGTAGCATATTCCCACATATCAAAAGCGATCGCTAAATTTCGCAACCATAAAATAACTGGAATATTAATTTCACCAGGAGTTTGGCTATAGTGGGGTAAACCAATGTGCCAGGTACTATACCAGTCTTTTCCGAGAGAGGCGATCGCGGCTGTTTCTAACCGAGTTAAAATTGGCAATAAAATTTCATCAGCTTTATCTAAAAGTTCTATCACCTGCAAATGTTCATCAAAATCTGATGGTTTCGATGCACCTAAACTTAAAGTATGTACTTGCGGATGGCTTAAACAAAACAAATCGTTAAACGCCATCGGGCTGAGAGGATAGCATAAGTCCGATAACTTTTGTGGCGGCTTATAAAGCATTCCACCTTTATCAGATGGACTAATGATAAATACCCCCATATCGTGACGCGTGGCGGCTTCAATAGCAGGCCAATTGAATTGATTAATGTAGTACCAATGTAAATTTACATAATCAAATTGATTGGTTTTAATAGTTTTAATAATTAAATCTGTTGGCGCGTGGGTAGAAAAGCCAATAAACTTTACCTTACCCTGCGCTTGTAATTGTCGCGCTACATCAAGACAACCATGAGGGCGAGTGGTATCGGCAAACTGTGGCTCATAATTAATGCCATGTATTGTTAATAAATCAATATAATCTTGCTTTAATAAAGCTAAAGATTTATCAAACAAACGGCGAAATTCTTCAGAGTCAGATGTGGGGCAAACCTTAGTTTGTACAATAATTTTTTCTCTAGGCAACTTCGGTAAAATAGCACCTAATTGCATCTCCGAAGTTCCATAGATGCGGGCAGTTTCGATGTGATTAATGCCAACCTCTAAAGCACGATGAATAGTAGCTTCTAGATTCTTCTGATTTTCATCGGGAATTTGTTCTTGACTAAGCTCTTTATCTTCTGTATAGGCGTAGCGCATTCCGCCGCATGAAAAGACTGGCATTGGCAACTCTGTACGCCCAAATCTACGATCTTGCATCATAAAATGTGTTTTGATTAGACTTTAAGCATACAACCATATCTACTAACTTTTCGCCGCAATCAAACCCTGCATTACTTTGAGATGAAACATAAAGTATGATTTTTCCACAGAATTGAGGCGATGTTTAACTAACTCATGAATCTTGGGATAGTTATGCTCTGGCATACTTGGGTAAAGATGATGTTCTACATGGTAATTATTATTAAAGTAATAAAACCTAACGATAGGGCTAGAAAGCATTGTTCTTGTATTATTCCATTCGTTGTGATTTAAGCCAGACTCACAGCCATAGTGATCTGTAATAGTTAATATGAAGCCGAATGGAGCAGCAAAAGTTAATAATGGTATCCAGTAACCACAAAAAAGCACCCAGGGATAAATTACTGTTAATCCTGCCATTACAACAACCCAACCCAATAACAACCAATTATTTTGTAAAACTACTTGGCGTTGTTCTGGGGTTTTAAAATAGTTCACGTAAAACTTAATTGCTACGTCCGATTCTTCTTGCTGAGGATTTATCAAAGAGTTTATATACAATCCTTTGGTTGCTATCCACCAATTCTTCCATGTCGCGAGTGGATAAAAATATGTCAAAGCAAGAAAATAAGTTTTGATATCGGGAAATGTCTGCCAACCTGAGGTATCTCCTACGATGATACCTTTATTTCTTGTTTCTTGATGATGTCCTAAATGAATATATTTGTGAAAATAAAAGTTCATCAATAATACTAATGACAAGAAAGTTCCCACAAACCGGTTAGCATTTTTTGACCTATACAAACTACTGTGAGAACAATAATGTATTGCCGCAAAAATGCAGACAAATAAAAATCCTTGCACAAACCAGACTAATAACCAAACTGCCCAGTTATTCAACCAGAAACCAAGAGATGAGAGGGTGAAATATGTACCAATGACGACTAAAGTTTGCAGAATCGGTCTAAATCTAGGAATTTCGTGCAATATACGTAATTCTTCGTTAGATAGTTGAGTTACTTTTTTAATACTAGGTGCTATGTTTTCTTCAAATTTTTGATTATTAGCTGTAACTTCCATATTGTTCACCTTTACATTTACAAGTCAAATTTGTTAGCAAAGTCTAAGTATTAGATTTCAAATTCTTGGCTGTTTTATTGATTTTGAATCGCTTCTGCTAGCTGAACTATAGTAGATTTCTCAAACAGGTAAGTTAAAGGAAGTTCTACTTGGAAAGCTGACTCGATTTTGCAGATAACTTCAAGAGCTAGAGAAGAATTTCCTCCAAGTTCAAAAAAGTTGTCTTGAGTACTAATCTCCTCTCGTCCTAAAATATCTTGCCAGATAGCTAACACAACTTTTTCATCAGGGTTTTGCGGTTTTACAAATTCCTTCGATATTGGCAATGTAACAGTTTGATTGGGTAAGCTTGGAGGCTCAGATACTAAGATAAGTTCAGCTTGAGGTTGGTTAGAATTAATGGTTATTTTTTCTAGCAAAGTCAAGAAATTATCGACCATTTTGATTATAGTCGCATCTGTAAATAAATCGGTTCTATAAACCAGCAAACCTTCAATACCTGTTGATGTTTCTTCGAGCGTTAACTCTAAATCAAATTCTGCGGTATCTTTGGTATCTTTAGCAATTAACTCCTCTTTTAAAATCAGATTGGAAAACTCTAAATTGTCTTCTGGAGTATTTTGAAAGACAAACATTACTTGATTGATTAATGTGTAGCTAGGGTCTCTCACTGGCTGGAGTTCTTCTACTAGCTTGATTAGGGGCATTTCTTGATGAGCGTAAACACCCAAAGCTACTTCACGCACTCGACCCAATAATTCCCGGAAGCTGGGGTTTCCTCCTAAGTTGGTACAGAATGGTAGCAAATTGACAAAGAAACCAATCAATCCCTCAGTTTCTATTCTGGTGCGATTAGCTAAAGCACTGCTGACAATTATATTTTCCTGTTTGGTATAGGCAAAAAGTAATGTCTGGAATGCTGCCAACAAGGTCATAAATAAAGTTACGCCTTCCTGTTGACTCAAGGCTTTAAGTGCATCGGTTAGTTTTTGGGAAATAACTACAGATTTAACTGCACTTTCAAAGGTGCGTACTGGCGGGCGGGGATAATCAGTTGGTAGCTGCAATATTGGTGGACTAATGCCTAAATGCTTTTGCCAAAACTGAAGCTGAGATTCTAAAACTTCTCCTTTTAACCACTGTCTTTGCCATTGAGCAAAGTCACTATATGTGATAGGTAAATCTTTTAGGGGAGAAGGTTTACCTTCACAAAAAGCTGCGTAAAGTTGGGCTAATTCTTGGGTGAGGATACTAAAAGACCAACCATCAGCAACAATGTGGTGTGTGACGGCAATAAACAGATACTCTTGTTCATCCAAACGCCACAGTTTGCTGCGTAATAGTGGTCCGCGTGCTAAATCGAAAGGCTGCTTAATTTCTTTCTCAGCTAGTTGTTTAACTTGAGTTTCGCGTTCGGCTGCGGGGATGTGACGCAGATCGATTACGCAAAAATCGAATACAGGTTCGTCAATAATCGCATAAACGACTTGTCCATCTTTTACCTGAAAAGTTGATCGCAATGTCTCATGCCGTCGGACAATTTCTCTTAAACTCTCTTCTAAAGCTTTTTCGTTTAGCGCACCTGTAATCCGATAGATCAAAGGCAAGTTATAGATGGGATTGCCGGGATAGAATTGGTCAAAAAACCAAAATTCCAGCTGGATTAAAGAAATTGGGATGGCTTCGCCTTGAGATGAGAACCTTGTGAGGGCTAATTCCCGTTGATTTGGTGCGTTAGCTGTGGCGATTTTTTGGGCTAAAGGTGCCATCGCTGGAGACTCAAATAAACTCAAAAGGGGTAATTCTATGCCAAATGCTTTGCGCGTTAAAGCAATTACCTGGGTTGCTAATAAAGAATGTCCCCCCAAATCAAAGAAGTTATCGTAAATGCCAACTTTTTGTAACCCTAAAACATCTCGCCAAATTCCCGCTAAAATTTCTTCGGTGGGTGTGCGCGGTTCCACATAAGTTTGGCTTAATTCTGGTCGGCTGTTTGATGGTTCTGGTAAAGCGCGACGGTTGACTTTGCCATTAGGCGTAAGGGGAAAAGATTCCATTTCCACAAACGCCGATGGCATCATATAATCTGGCAGTTGGTCGCTCAAAAAAGTTCGCAATTGTTCGACTTTGATTGTCTCGCCAAGAATTGGCACAAAGTAAGCGACTAAATATTTTTCCCTAGCACTTTCCCCAAACACTTTTGCTACTGCTTGATTAATTTGCAGATGTTTGCTCAGAACAGCTTCAACTTCTCCTAGTTCAACGCGAAAACCCCGGACTTTGACCAAATCATCTATCCGTCCTAAAAATTGGATATTGCCATCTGGCAGGTATTGCGCTAAATCCCCTGTTTTATACAAGTGCTGAGGAGCCACTGCGTTGGGCGGCGTGCCGCTCTTGTTGCAAGTGGCGTTGCTGAGTGCTGAGTGAAACGGATTAGGTAAAAACTTTTGATTGGTCAAATCTGGACGGTGGAGGTAGCCACGCGCCAAGCCATCACCACTGACGTAGAGTTCTCCAGATACGCCAATTGGTACGGGTTGGAGATTGCGGTCTAATAGATAAACTTGCACATTCACAGCTGGTTTACCAATGGGAGGATAAATCGGCCATTCATCTGGGTTTTTGCTAAAGGTATAAGCTGTAACTAAGTCTGCTTCGGTGGGGCCATAGAAATTGTAGAGCGTACAATTAGGCAAACGCTTAAACAGCTTAATCATTGGCTGTGTAATTTGCAATTGTTCGCCACAAGCGATCGCTTCCCTAATGTTGTTAAATAAATGTACTTGCTCTCCGTAGATTTCCGCTAATTGCTGCCACAGGGTAACAGGTAGAAAAACTTTACCAATTGGGTTGTTAGCCAGTAATTGAATTAATTTATCTAAATCTTTGCGATCGCACTCTGGAATAAGATACAATGTGCCGCCAAAGCCCCAAGCCACGGATATTTCGTGATAGCTGACATCAAAACTCAAGGAAGCAAACTGAAGCACACCCACACCTGTAGCCATTTTCGCCTGATGGTGTGCGACTAAATTGGTGAGCGAGCGATGGGGAACAATCGTTCCTTTAGGTGTGCCAGTAGAACCAGAAGTATAGATGAGGTAGGCTAAGTTATCTGTTGTAACTTCAATTTGCGGATTAGTCTCGGATTCTTGGCTAATTACGTCCGCATCATCATCTAACATAATTAGATGACGAGTCGTATTACCTTCAAGTAATGCTCGCCAACGTGATTGAGTTAACACGATTGGTGTTTGAGAATCCTGAAGCATGAAAGCTAAACGCTCTGGCGGATAGTGGGGATCGAGAGGAACGCAAACCCCCCCAGCCTTGAGCGTGCCTAAAATAGCAATCATCGCAGCAAGCGATGCCTTCGGCAACGTCTTCGACGAACGCTCTACGCAAATACCTACTGGGATATCTTGTTTTACACCTAAGCGTTGTAAGTGGTGGGCGATTTTATTGGCTTGCTGGTTTAACTCCTGATATGTCAATTGCTGGTTGTCACATACCACCGCCAAGGCTTGGGGGTTCTTTGCAACTTGCTCCTCAAATAACTGATGGATGCAACGATTAATGGGATGCGCTGCTGCGGTTGCATTCCACTCTCTTAACAGCAAATCTTCCTCAGCTGCCGTTAATAGCGGTAACTCCCCTGGAGTGCGATGAGGATCAGCGATAATTCCCTCTAACAAAGTGAGGAAATGACCAGCCATGCGATCGATGATACCTGCATGAAAGCGATCGCGATCGTAACTAATTTTGACAGTCATTTCCTCACCAGGAATCGCCACCACTGTTAGAGGATAATTAGTTTGCCCCCTATCTTGAATTTCCCCGATGCTCAAATTCCCAGGAAGTTGCTGCAAGGTTGCATTGATAGGATAGTTCTCAATGACAACCAAACTTTCAAACAAAAGTTGAGTGCGAGGAATTTCACTCACACCTTGAATATCTACCAGTGGGGTATATGAATACTGTTCTCGTTCTATGTACTCTTCTTGTAACAACCGCAACCAGGTTAACCAATCAGTTTGCTCAGATATTTTTAACCGTGCTGGCATAGTGTTAATAAACACCCCTACCATCGACTCTACACCGGATAAAACCGGAGGACGACCAGAGACAGTAGTGCCGAAAGCCACGTCATACTCGCCACTATAGCGACTGAGCAACAAAGCCCAAGCTGCTTGAATTAACGTGGCAAGTGTCAGATGATGCTGTTGGGCAAAAGTTTTTAAGGCTGTTGTCGTCTGGGCTGATAGATTTTGGGAGAGAACATCAATATATAGTTGTTGGTGAGAACTCTGCCCGATAGGTCGTTCTACAATCAAAGGAGTAGGTGCAGAGAAACCCTCAAGATTCTTTTGCCAAAAGGCCTTAGCCCCAGCCAAATCTTGCTGCTGCAACCAATTAATATAATCGCGGAAAGGACGACTTGGAGCTAAATTTAACTGTTTACCTTGCTGAATTGACTCATAAATAGAAAATAATTCTCTGAAAATAATCGGCCAACTCCAACCATCAAGCAGCAAGTGATGAAAACTCCAAACAAACTCGTAAGTTTCATCAGCTACCCGAATTAATGCACACCGCATAATGGGAGCTTTGTCAAGTTCAAAACCTTGCTTTTTATCTGCTTCTAAAAACGAATTTAGCCGGATTTCCTGCTCCTGCTGAGACAACATCCGCCAGTCTAAATTAGACCAAGGCAAATTAACTTGTTTACGTACTACCTGTACTGCTTGCTTGCGATTCTTCCAAACAAAAAGAGTCCGCAAAACTGAATGTCGCTCTACTAAAACTTGCCAAGCGCGTTCAAATATACCTACATCTAAATTGCCATACAGAGTTAATTGAAACTGCTCAAAATAGAGTGTCGATTCCGGCTCATACAGAGCATGAAATAACATCCCCTCCTGCATCGCCGATAGAGGATATATAGATTCAATATCTTTACTTTTGTTTGGCTTTTGTGCAACTACCATTGTTTTAAAAATTGATATTATTTATGTAAGTTTTCTCTTTTCTCTCTGCTCCCTCTGCGCCTCTGCGCTACCCTATGGCTGACGCCACGCCTAGCCCCTAAGGGGGCGCTGCGCAAACGGCTATCGGGAAGCCGCTATGCGTCTACGTTAAAAAAATAAATCTAAATAAAAACCATAAATTCAAAAAGCAGAAGTTGACAATCCCCCATCAACCGGAATAGTCACACCCGTTATATAGCTAGCACATTCTGATGCTAAAAACGCAACTAAATTTGCCACTTCACTAGATAAACCGCGACGACCAAGAGGAATTATTTTATTACTTCCGGCGATAATTTCATCAACCGTCTTTCCTTCCTGTTGGGCAAATACTTCTAAATATTCTCTATGTCTAGGAGTATCAATAAAACCAGGATTAACACCAGTAACTAACACATTCCATTTAGCAACTTGCGTCGCCACAGTTTTAGTAAAATTCATTAAGGCCGCATTCGCTACCCCCGATTTTACAAGACGACTAGAAGATTCTTTTCCTGATGTGCCAATGATATTAATAATCCGCCCCCATTGCTGACTTTTCATCGTTGGTAGCACCAGATTGGTCATGCGAATATAGCCCATTAACTTGCGCTCAAAGACATTTTCCCAATCTTCATCAGAGATCTTTTCTATAGGTTCAAGAGAAAATGCTGCCCCCTCAGAATTATTGACCAAAATATCGATTTTGCCAAATTTTGTAATAGCTTCTTGTACTAGTTTTTGAGAATCATCAGCATTTTGAGCATCAGCACAAATGGGAATAACTTTTGCTGGAGAACCAACAAAACTTTGATAAGCTTGTTCCAATCGTTCAGAATTTCTACCACAAATTACTAAGTGACAACCTTCTGCTGCCAACTTTTGAGCAACGGTGTAACCTATACCAGCGCTGGCTCCTGTCACTAAAGCGACTTTCTGTGTTAATCCTAAATCCATAATTAATATTCCTTTAGGAAGCAGTTAGTGCTGTCTTTAAACAAGCATCTTTAATTGAAAGAGTAGAGGAAGGTTTAATCAAAATCTCAATTAAAGTTACAGTTTCATCAGAAGCATTATATCCCTCGTATAAAGCCTCGGCAGGAGCATAATAAATACTACCATATTCTAACTGTTTTTGTTCGTATTGGATGGTGATCGCTAGTTTACCATTGAGGACTATTCCCATTTTGTCACTATCAGCTTGGCGAGTTGGGATGATTGCTCTAGGAGCAATTTTAGTAATAATAATTTCAAACCAAGAACCAATAACAGACTGACATTCAAAACCTGTAATTTTATCGAGAGTTGGTGAAACTTTTAAAATCGCCTCTTCAGGTTCCTCCACATTTGCGATGCGTTTTACATCAAATGCTAATGCTGTTTCTGCAAAAGGATTGGTAGAACCATGCAGCACGTTAGCACCAGCTACATACACTTGCTCAAGAGGTTCGAGAATTTCTTTTGTACCGTTGAGATTAAATTCTAACCTTCCCGTAATTTGCATTCCTATTTGGCTTTCGGGATGGCTATGTAATGTAAAGGTTGCGCCTGGGGGAATAGAAGCTAACTGCACAACGGTATCTTGGCATTGAAAGGCGAGTAACTCTACATTAGAGTTAATTATAATAGTTTTTGGTTGGGGAAAATATTTAGACATAACTTGTTGTTAATGTAATCTTTTTTTCTGAAAAAGCGACCAACTCATCTGGATATTTCCATAAGTAGAAATAAATTCTAAATCGTAAGCTTTAACAGCATTCTCATTAGTAATAGCGAAATCGGCTAAACCCTGTTTGACTTGCATTGCCGAATCGCTAGTAGAAGGAGATAAATCAACTTGGATTTGTGCTTTATCTTGAGTATCTGGCAAAAGTTGTTTTAACAAAGGTAGAGGAGCCAGATGAGTCACAATTCTAGATCCATTGAAAACTGCCTTTTTATCTTTCTTTTTAGCCAACCCATAAACGGGAGTGGGATATATAAAAATAAAGCCTAATTCAAAATTAGGCTCCATATAAAACTCATTAATGTGGTCATAAGCGTGAGGAACCAACGCTAAATTTACTTTGTCTTGCAGCAAGGCTTCTTTGACATCTAAAAAAGTATCAAATAACTGAGTTGATACAGTAAAATCTTCTGATGATAGCTGGTTAATTATATACTTGGAAACATAGTCACTACTAGTACCAGCAGGACCCAAAGTACCTATGATTAAATTTTTTGAAGGAGGGATACGAGGTTTAAACTCTATTTTAAATTTCAGCATATTTTTCCTAAATATTCAAGATATTTATTGGTGGCGAGTTATTGGTACCTTGGTTATAAATAACCTCCTGAATTTAGTTGAGCATTGTTAAATAGGAACCAGATTGATATCCTTGGATCGCTTCAGTCAATTTCTGCTAATAATTCGTCTAAACCTTCTTGGCTAAACTCAACATCCGGGAAATCAGAAGGAGTGTAACCACCTTCCTCTGGAGAGAAGCAGTGGGAAATAATAGCTTCTAAGGCTTCTATATACTCATGAGCCAGCTGTTTTATAGTTTCCCGACGATGGAATTTCTCGCTGTATTGCCACTCTAATTTCAGCTTTCCATCAACAACTATTCCATTCATATTTAATAAATGGTGGCGTTGTCCTTTGGAACTATGAATAGAACCACTAGACTCTTGGGCATATTTCCATCCCAAGTTTGCTAACTGCGTTTGGTCATATTGACCAAAGTAGTTAAAGCTTACTTGGGCTTGGGCGAGGGCTTGTAATTGATGGCGATCTGCGCTAGCTCTTTCAGAGCCGCTCCGCGAACGCAGCAGCGCTAGCCCCGATAGCGGAAGCGTGCCGTTAGGCATAGGGGGCGCTACGCAAACGCTATCGCTCTCATCTATACTCAAATAACGCAAGATGCCATAACCAATACCCTTATTAGGAATCCGGCGTAGTTGTTCTTTGACTGACTTGAGAACTTCTCCTAAATTATTTTGATTTTCCAGCTTTAACAGCACAGGGAAGATACTGGTAAACCAGCCTACTGTGCGGGATAAGTCCACATCCTCAAACAAGTCCTCTCGTCCGTGACCTTCTAAGTCAATCAGTAAAGAGGGAGAACTTGTCCAACGAGTGAAGGTCTGCACCAACGCCGTTAGCAGCACATCGTTAATTTGAGTGTTGTAAGCTGAGGGAACATCCTGCAACAGAGCGCGTGTCTGTTCTACACTTAGATATGCAGATACAATCTGACTGGAAGCCACAGTGTTATCTTGGGCAACAGCAGTATAATCCAACGGTAAAGAAGCCGTTGGGAACTGCATTGAGTCCTGCCAGTAATCTAGTTGTGAACGGAGTTCTTGGCTACGGGCATAATCCTGCAATCGCATTGCCCAATCCTTAAAGGAAGTTGTTTTTGCAGGTAGTTGGATACTTTTGCCAATTTCTAATTGTTTATATGCATTAGATAAGTCTTCTAGCAAAATTCGCCACGAAATACCATCGACTGCTGTGTGATGGATGACAATGAGTAACCGTCCGGGAGAATAACCCAATTGAAACAGGACGACCCGCATCAGCGGACCATCTGCTAAGTTGAGCATTCTTTGTGCTTCCTCTGCTTTGTTTGCGATCGCCTTTAACTGTTCCGCTTGAGGCAGATGTGATAAATCTACGCTCACTAACGATACCTCATTCCAGGCATCACTGTTGTACTGCTGCCATTGTCCATCCTGCTGTACAAATCGCAAACGCAAAGCATCATGATGGTACACTAACTTGCGTAGTGCCTGCTCTAATAGTTCCGGCAGCAAATTTGCGGGAACTTCTAGCAGAAAAGATTGGTTAAAGTGATGCAGTTCCGGCAGATTTCGCTCAAAGAACCAGTGTAAAACAGGTGTTAGAGGGATAAAACCTGTAACTAACCCTTGTTCTGATTGAACCGAATTAATTGTACCAGCAACACTGGCTAATTCAGCAATTGTTTGGTGTTGAAATATTTGTTTTGGAGTCAATTTTAGTCCATATTGATTAGCTTTGGCAATAATTTGCATACTAATGATGGAATCTCCGCCCAATTCAAAGAAATTGTCGTGGATACCAACTTGTTTAAGTAATAAAATCTCCTGCCAAATCTTGGCTAAGACTTCTTGAGTGTGAGTGTGCGGAGAAACAAAACCTGTTGATTCATCAGACTCAAACTCCGGTACTGGTAATGCACGACGGTCTACCTTGCCGTTGGGCGTAATTGGCAGAACTTCTAGAAATGTGAAGGATGCAGGAACCATGTAACTGGGGAGCTTTGACTTGAGAAACTGGCGTAACTCATTACTGGTAGGCTGTGCCAGTTCTGGGATGATATAGGCAGCCAAACTCTTCACACTAAGTATATCTTCCCTGACGATCGCCACAGCCTCGCGTACTTGGGGGTGTTGAGTTAAAGTAGCTTCAATTTCAGGAAGTTCAATGCGGAAGCCGCGAATCTTAACTTGGTTGTCAATGCGACCCAAATATTCTATATTGCCATCGGCTTGATAGCGAACTAAATCGCCTGTCCGATAAACCCGTCCTTCAGGTGCGAAAGGATTGCAGATGAAGCGTTCTGCGGTCAGGCCGGGACGGTTGAGGTAGCCACGAGCCAAACTCTCACCACTGATGTAAAGTTCTCCAGCTACGCCAATGGGTACAGGTTGTAACAGGGAATCTAAGATATAAACTTGGGTATTAGCGATCGCGCGACCAATTGTAGGTGATAAATAAGTTTGTTGTTTTTTAGGAACAATACCTGATGTTGTAACTACAGTATTTTCTGTTGGGCCGTAATTATTCACCACCTCAAAGGGATGGGAATCTAAAGGATACTGATGCAGTTGATCCCCACCTGTGAGCAAAGTCCGCAAAGCAGAATTTTCTGGCCAAGTTAATGACAGCATTTTTTCAGCCATTGGCGTTGGTAAAAAGCTGATGGTGATTGCTTGCGACAACATCCAGTCTCGCAGCTGCTCAGGATCAATCCGGGTTTCATCATCGGGGAAGTAAATACTAGCTCCTACCGCTAGGTAAGGCCAGATTTCCCAACCACAAGCATCAAAAGCGACTCCTGCAACTTGTGTGGCGCGGTCACAAGAAGACACGGCAAAAGCTTGTTGATGCCAAAAGACGAGGTTTAACAATCCTCGATGTTCAATTTGCACTCCTTTGGGTCTGCCAGTGGAACCGGAGGTGTAAATTACATAAGCGAGATTGTCTGTTGTCGTAGTGTGAGTAAAATTCTCAGTGCTGGTGCTCAAAGCTACTTCACTATCCAGACAAATCACCTGCGCTTTGTGTGGCGGTAGGGTTTTAACTAAACTTTCCTGGGTCAGCAGTACCGATACCTGAGCATCTTCTAGCATGAACGCCAAACGCTCTTGGGGATATGCTGGGTCAAGGGGTACATAAGCACCACCAGCCTTGAGAATCCCCAGCATTCCTACTATCATTAAAGGCGATCGCTCTACACAAATACCCACCAACACATCTGCTTTCACACCCAATGAGCGCAAGTAATGTGCCAATTGATTAGCTTGGGTGTTTAATTGTTGATAAGTCAGTTGTTGATTGCCAAATACCACCGCCACAGCATCTGGGGTACGCTGCACCTGCTCCTCAAACAACTGATGGATACATTTATCTTGAGGATAATTCGTCTGAGTATCGTTCCATTCCACTAATAACTGATGCCTTTGTGACTCAGTTAGCAAAGTTAATTCCCCAACTTTTTGATAGGGATCGCTAACTATTGTTTCTAACAAAGTCTGGAAATGAAGAGTCATCCTAGCAATTGTATCCGCCTCAAACAGATCGCTGTTATATTCCCACGATCCAATTAATCCCTTTTGTGTCTGCCAAATCGAGAGGCTCAAATCGAACTGAGACGTACCCCGTTCTACCATCTCTGGAGTCAGACTAATATCAGGTAACTCTAAAGTATCGAGCGAAAAATTTTCTAAAACAAACACCACTTGAAACAAAGGGTTATAGCCAAGAGAACGTTCCGGCTGTAGTGCTTCTACCACTTGCTCAAATGGTACGTCTTGGTGTGCGTGAGCATTCCAAACAACAGAGCGGACTTGTTCGAGGAATTGAGAGAAACTTGGATTATCTTCGATTTGAGTACGCAACACCAAAGTGTTGACAAAACAGCCGATTAGTGATTCACATTCTTGACGATTGCGGTTAGCAAAAGGCGAACCGATACAAATATCATCTTGACCACTGTAACGATGGAGTAAAATGGCAAAAGCTGCCAGCAGGGTCATAAATAAGGTGACACCTGACTTCTGGCTGAGGGTTGCAAGTTGAGAAGTTAAATGCTCTTCGATTTGAAATTTTTTGGTAGCACCAGAGAAAGTCTGCACTGGAGGGCGCGGATAATCCGTTGGCAACTCCAACAAGGGCGGCGCACCAGCTAACTGTTGTTTCCAGTACTCAAGTTGCTTTTGTTGAACTTCGTTAGTGAACCAGTTGCGTTGCCAGAGGGCAAAATCAGCGTATTGTATCTTTAACTCTGGTAAGGGATTTGGTTCACCTTTAGTAAAAGCGTGATAAAGGGTTTCTAACTCTTTAAAGAATATCCCCATTGACCAGCCATCAGTAATGATGTGGTGTATAGTCAAAATCAACAAGTGAGATTCTGCTTCTTGGCGTAGTAGAGTAGCTCGCAATAAAGGAGCGATACCCAAGTCAAAGGGTTTGCGAACCTCTTGAGTTACTATTTGTTGCAGTGAAGTTGGTGAGAAATTTTGCAAATCTACTACGGGTATGGCGATGGCGCAGAGCGCCCGCTTCGCTAACGCAAAGGTAGGTGATATCGCCTGAAAAGGTATCCCCTCTCTCACCGCAAAGGTAGTTCGTAAAGCTTCATGACGGCGGATAATTTCGTTGATACTCTGTTCTAAGGCTATCACAGAGAGTTTTCCAACAATCCGCACTTGTAGACTTTCATTATAAAATGGGCTTTCCTTATCTAGTTCATGAAGAAACCACATCCTTTGTTGTGCAAAAGATAAAGGCAACTCCCTATCCCTTGCAACTGGCATTAGAGGGAAAGAGGTAGATTGGGTAGCTGTTTGAGCTTCTTTGAGAAAAGCAAGGATTTCTGTTTTGCGCTCTTTAAGTTCCTGCTGGATGGCTGCTGTCATGACTCCTTTAGGAGCGCGACAGCCAAGTTGATCTCCGTCAATCCAGATTTTTACACCCTTGGTTTGCAGGTTAGCTAAAAACTCTTCTGTTATCATATTCTTACTTCCTCATATTCTTCTGCGATTGCCTCAATAGATGCACTCGTCGTATCCTGAGTAACCCCTCGAATCGCTTCAATACTTTGGGCTAAACTAGCGATAGTAGGGGCTTTAAACAAACGCTGTAGAGACAACTCAACAGAGAAATCTTCGTATAACCGAGAAATAATTTGACTAGCTAGCAGGGAATTCCCTCCCAACTCAAAAAAGTTATCGTGAATGCCTAAAAGTGGAACTTTTAGCACTTGTTGCCAATATTGAGCAATTTTGAACTCTATCTCGTTGCGTGGTTCAATGCGGTTCCTAATTTCGTGAGTGTTAATTCCCTTAATGAGGCTCACGCGATCAATTTCGCCGTTTTCGAGACAAGGCATTTGGGGCAGTTGTACCAAGTTGCAAGTACAAGAAGTTCCAAAGCAATCTTGTACTCGCAAGTCTGGTAATTGCACAACTTCGTTACTACTGGCAGTGAAATAAGCAGTTAACTTCTGTAAATTAAAAGCAGACGACTGCCAACGTTGAATGTTTTGGTTGCTCCCATCCAAACCAATAAATAGATGTGTTTGCTGATGTTGTAAGCTTGCAAGCATTGAAGATATTGCTTGAGAAGAAGACATGACATAAAAACCTTTGGCACGAATCAGATTCTTCATTTCATATCCCTGGCTCATCCCTGTCTCATCCCACATACTCCAACTAAAACAATAGCTCTGTAAGGTACTGTTGGAATTTTGATAGTGAGAAAAGCGATCAAGAAAACTATTGGCAGCAGCATAAGCCCCGACTGCAGTGCTACCAAAAAAACCATGTGCCGAAGAAAAATTGATAAAAATGCTGCCCTTATTATCTTTCACCAGTTGATGCAATGCCCAAGCACCCAATACCTTAGGACGCAACACTGCTGCTAAGTTTTCCTTTTGCTCTTCAAGTACAAGCTGCTCGTGAAAAGTTCCAGCTAAATGAATGACTCCGTCCAGATTCTTTCCCCATTGGGAGCTAGCTTTTTCAACTATTATTTGTAACTGTTTTAAGTCACAAATATCAACAGCTTCGTAAATTATCTCTCCTCCAAGCTGTTCTAGTTCTTGATAAGCTTTCAGGCGTTGTGCAATAGTGTCTTCTTTATCTAAATGGATCTTCCAAGTACTTTTATCGGGTATTGGAGTTCGTCCAACCAACAGTAGCTGAACTTGGTAATGTTTCAACAAATAACGCGCAATCTCAATACCTATACCACCGAGTCCTCCGGTGATTAAATAAGTTCCTCCTTGTTTGAAGGTAACTGGAGATTTCGGTTTGTTAGTCCAATCAACTTTTTCCAAACGAGGAACCAAACGCTGTCCATTCCTGTAAGCTACCTCTCGTTCTTTTGAGGAAACTTGCATCTCTTGTAAGATATAAGCTCCATTTTTTTCAACTTCAGCAAAAGGCAAATCGATGTGACGACAGTTCAGTTTTGGTAGTTCTTGGGGAATGGTTTTCAGCAGCCCTAATACCGCTGATTTTTCATAAGCTATTAAATCATCTGAGGAAATAGATTGAGTATGACTGGAAATAAATGATAATTGGACAGAATTGTCAAAACATTGAATTTTGGCTAAAGCTTGAACCAGAAACAATAAACTGTATATTCCATTTTCTTGTGCTTGTTGGAGAGTTTCTTGGCTTGTGATTTCTCCGCTATATTCGTCATAAGTCCAGAGATGAAGAATCTGCCCAATGATAATGTTATCTACTGCCAGAGATTCAAGTAATAGTTCGTAGTCCTTGGCTTGTCCTGGAGTTATTGTGTAGTGTGAGCGATTAATTTGACGAAAATCTTCTCCAGGTGAAACAGTGATGTATGGAAGGTTATGCTCTGATAATATCTGACATAAATATGCCCCCAAGCCAAAAGAATCTAGAAATACTAGAGTGGAGTTAATAACAGTTAAATAAGAATTAAAAGTAATAGGAGATTTGGGCTGCCATACTTGACGGTAGAACCAGTCAGGAATAGTATTAGCGTTACCCAGTAATATATCAATTCGTTTAATAATGGATTGAAAATCACCTGTATTGAAGCGTTGACTCAGTTGCGAGCGCTGGATTTTACCAATGGCAGTTTTAGGAATAATTTTTTGTTCTACTGGAATGAGATAGTCTGGATTGACTCCCACCTTGTTGACAACAGAAGTGCGAATTTCCTTAAGCAGAGTGACTAAATTGTCATCTTCAGAAAGGGAAGTATTGAAAAAGATAGCTAGTTGATCAATATTTATTCCGAATGAGTCTACTGCACAGGCAGCTGTATAAGAAACTTCTACTCCTTTAACTTCTTCAACGGCGGCTTCGATTTCGTGACAGTAGTAGTTAAGTCCATTGATGATAATTACATCTTTCTGCCGTCCAGTAATAGTTAAACGCCCTTGATGGAGAAATCCTAAATCTCCGGTATTAAACCAATCCTCGGGGGTAAAAACTTCTTGGTTTGCCTGTGGATTTTGATAGTAACCACAAGTAACAGATGCACCTTTTACTTGTAAACGCCCAATTGTACCTTCTGTAACTATTTGTTCGTTTTCATCAACAATACGCAGTGAAGCACCAGCAATTGGAGATCCTAGTTCTACAAATAAAGTGTCATCCGATGAAGTTTCTAAAGAAAAGCTATCAGAATAAGTAATACCAGAAGAAGTTTCGCACATCCCAAAGGCTGGATGAATCGCATTCGTTGGTAAACCATGACGGCGAAGCAGCTTTAAAAAACTCCTGGCTACTTTAGTGACAATGGGTTCGCCAGCGTTGATGACAAAACGCATTGATGATAAATTCCACTGTTTTTGGTTAATATCTATCGCACGCTCGCATATCAGCGAAAAGGCAAAGTTAGGTGCCCAACTAATCGTAGCTTGATGTTTATCAATCAAATCTAGCCACAAGAGCGGATTTTGCACAATTAAGCTAGTAGGCACATGGATTTGTTGACAACCCAGACTAACAGCCATGATACTAAGAGAAACTAGCGCACCGACATGATCCAAAGGCATCCAGTTTAAAACGCTTTCCTGGCTGGAGAAATGACCCATTAAAATTAAGCCAGTTGTCATACTCAATAGATTGTGGTGATTCAACATCACACACTTGGGTATACCAGTGCTACCAGAAGTCAAAAACAAAATGGCTAAATCCTCTGGCTGACTTTGATGCAGGTTGAAATCTGGTTCACATTCACGCAATTTCTCAATAGTTGCAACTTGAAAGTTTTCTAAATTCAAAAACTTTGATAAATCATCAATGTTGTCAGCTAAAGAAGCACTCGTCAGTACAAGAGGTTTCCCCAGCATCTGCCAAGTATTTTGTAGTTTGCTTGCGGTACTGTTGGTTGGCTCATAAGTTGAGGCGATGGAGATTGGCACTGGGACAAAACCTCCTAGTACGCAACCCCAAAAAGCACAGATGAAATCTTGATTATCTTCTATTTGAAAAATGACTTTATCAGCTCGATTGAGTCCTAGGTTTCTCAATCCAGCTAAAATCCGTTGAGCATCCTGCCATAATTTCCGATAAGATTGAACTTTTTCGGTACTATCAGGCTGAATGTAGATAATACCTTTAGTTGAACTCTGGGCGGCTCTTTGCAGTACTTGTGCTAAAGTTTTGGGAGCGTCTTCGGAGTATTGCAGTGGTTCCCCATGACTAATGGCTAGCTTTTTTGATTTGGACGAGTTCAAGTTTTCTATCTTGTGACTCTTGTTAGTTGCTTGTACCTTTTGCTGAGTATTTTCAGGAGCAATCTGAGTTCCGCCTAGCAAATCTTCTAAATGTACGGGAGGAATTCTTTTAACGTGGGGTTCAACAACCACTGCAACACGTTCAATTTCTGACAATGACTCTAATTGCTCCTCTTGGCGACGCATTAAGTCAGTGTCAATAACTTCTAAAGAAGCTAGAGTAATTTCATCTACCTGCCCTGCATCTGTTAAGGGTATGGTGGAAACTGCTACGAATGCTGTGGGTATCAATTCGGTAGGCAGAATTGTTTGCAGGTGAGACAACAATTGTTCTGGTACAAATAAGCCTGATGGAACTATATAGGCAACTAATTCCTGTTTTAACTTTTCTGTTTTTTTCTTTCTTACTACACAATCATCTACAGCCAAACTCGACCGGATAGCAACTTCTATTTCTTTACATGTAAAACTTTGATGACTTGATTTTGCAAAAAGTTGACTATCATTATCTAACTGCATTAGCTTATATATCCTTCTTAAAGTCCGTTCTTTGAAAATTAAGATTACCTAACTGCCATACAGTATGAATGACGTAGGAAATGGCATTTAAACCTCACCCATATTCACAGTTATTCACCAACCTCTGATTTTGAAGTAATTAGCGGTTCTATCACTTGCCGTTCCCTGTAACTCAGAGCCGCCTTACTTATGCGCTTTCCTTACCATCTACATCTGTGTGGCTGGTAATAAAAGCATGATAAGCGATAGTTTATCAGGTACTCATAAACTTTTTTTCTTGATATCCCCCATCCTAGCTGCTATTCTACAATTTTCCGTAATTAGCTTTGTAAGCTTTCTTACAACACCCCCCCACTGTAAAAACATCTTTTGAATTTTAGCGTATAAATCATCTCAGCTTCACAAAAAAAATGCAACTGTACTTAACTTAAGACAGTTAAGCAGATATGTAAATGGACAGTTAAGACAGTTAAGCAGATATTTAAAAGAATTAAAAAATCATTAAAACAATGAATTAAGAATAGTTATAAACTATTACTTATTTGCAGCTAGGGCGTGTCTGCAAAGTCACAACTAGAGTATGATGTGCTGCGATAGGCTCGTAAAGTAGTTTTTAGCGCGCTTTATCCTATGGTGTAACTACACAACGGAATGATTTAAGTTGGTAGAGTAGACTTTCTACTTGGGATACCAACTACTGCATCAATATATTTACACACTTTTTGATACCGCATAACTCTACTCCAACTACGCAATTATACATATACCAAACTATCAATCTGCTTTAGTTGGGTATTTTTCAGAAATAAAAGGAATCTATCCCACTAATAAAATCCTTTGAATCCATATATGGATGGTTGCGAGGTCAATGAAGGAATCAAAATATACTTTTTGACGTTCCCATCGGACAGCTAAACAACGATACTTACGTTGATACCACGCAAAACAACGTTCCTGCTGGAACCTTGGAACTGATATTTTAATCGGTCTACCCCTATTTTTCTTAGTTTTCCAAGCTCGTTTTGGTATTTGAGGTCTAATTCCCCGCTTGCGTAAAGCAGCACGTTTATCCTTTGAATCGTAACCTTTGTCAGTCGCTAACACCTTCAGCCTTTTACGTGGTCTGCCAGGTTTTAAAGTTTTAAGTTTGACTTTATCTAACAGTGGGAATACTTGCTCTCTCTCATTTCCGTTGGCTGCAGTTGTACAGTTAGCCAAAGGCATACCATTCCCCTCGGTCAGTGTATGGATTAAAACGCCTTTACCCTTCCCTCCATAAGCAATATCCTCACCTCCTCCCTTTCCAGGGGGAAAAAGAGCCGTCAACAGCCCCAAAATCCCAATTTATCAAGCCTCTCTCATCCGCCAGCGCCAATATACGTGCTTTTAAATGTTCAAATGTTCCATCTGAGCGCCACCGCTTTAACCAGCGATGAGACGAACTTTTAGATGCCCATATATCTCCCCTTGGTAAATCACACCATCGACACCCTGTAATTAGAATGTACAATACACTATTTAATACATGACGATACGGTGCATGAGGCATTCCTTTTCCACGCTTAGATGGCTCTAACGGGAATACATCATCAAAAAGCTTCCATTCAAGGTCACTTAATCCTTCAAAACGCCCAGCCATGAACAAATACACCCTTCTTGTACAAGAAGAGATTATCATCTTTTGGCATTAGTGGGATAGGTTCCTGACTTTGACTGTTATTTAGCTCATTTGGCAGTACTTTTTTTTACAATAGGGCAACGGATTCTACGACGGCAGGGTTGCCCTCTACTATGTTCTATAGCAAGTTTTTGAGGAGCATTGGGAATGACAGCAGCAACAGACCCCGTAAAGTTGAGCAAGCAGGAAGTTGGCAAAGCCGCTGCCGCCCTGGTAGAATCAGGTTCTATTGTTGGGTTGGGTACGGGGTCAACGACAGCGTACGCAATTGAGTTTATAGGCGATCGCCTCAAATCAGGCGAACTCAAAGATATCGTTGGTGTCCCCACTTCGTTTCAAGCAGAAGTGCTGGCGAAGCAGTATGGTATTCCACTCACCACCCTAGACGCTATTGACCACATTGATATTGCAATTGATGGTGCAGATGAAGTTGATCCACAAAAAAATTTGATTAAAGGTGGCGGTGCAGCACATACCCGCGAAAAGGTAGTAGATTATTTCGCCAGCCGATTTATTGTCGTTGTAGATGGTGCCAAATTAGTTGACCGACTGGGTTCTGTTTTTCCAGTTCCTGTAGAAGTAATACCAATGGCAGTTGGTCCCGTCACGCTGGCACTTGAAAAACTTGGTGGCAAACCAGAACTGCGTATGGGTGTGAGAAAAGCTGGTCCAGTGATTACCGACCAAGGCAATATGGTTATAGATGTCAAATTTGACACTATTGATGACCCAGAAAATCTCGAAAAAATATTGAATAATATTCCTGGCGTCTTGGAAAATGGTATCTTCGTCAACTGTGCTGATGTGGTGTTAGTAGGCGAAGTCAAAGATGGTCAGCCTGTCGTCAGGCAATTGTAGCAGTTTGAAATGAGTATAGGGGTGCACAGGCGCTGCGGCCTTGCGCCCACATGGGAGAAATTCAAAATGTACCTACGGACACCCTGCGCAAAGTGTTCAACTGCTGTCCACGAGAAAAGATAGGGGTGTGAGGGTGTAAGGGTGTAAGGGTGTGGGGGAATAAGAGAATAAGAAAATAAATGCATTTTCCCTACACCCCTATACCCCTATACCCCTTTGAAACCCTTGTTAAATCTTGCTGTGAGTATGTGGCTATACAAAACCACAAGTCAGTTTATTATTTTCGTATTTAATCTTGTCTATAAGTATTATTTTTCACCTCCATAAACCAAATTTTTTCTAGAGTGGCAATTCTTCTGCGGTAAACAGTAGTACGGTATTTTTTATAAGTAATTATTCCTAGTAACATAAACAGAGGAAGGGAGATGATAGACAACCCTATGAGATTATTACTATAAGCATCAGTAGAACCCTGAGAGTGAGTATTTAAGGGGTCAGTTGTTGGCTGAGTGCTAGAGTAATGTGGCATTAATACCTCCAAAGATATATAGTTCTACTAATAAAGCTTCAAGGGGAACGTTTTATTTTTCGCACAAGTTGAGGATTTTCCGGATGTATCCAGACTCTGCTTACTAAAACAATGAGCACTCTCCAGTCTATGAAGTCAAAAAAAGGGGTGTAGGAGAAATCAAGAGCACAAGGCAGATGAGAAACAAGGCAGATGCGGGGTTGGGTAAAACAAGCGAAAAATCTGCCAAGCGCGTTTGCGCTAGCCCCTAAGAGGGGCTAGCGGTGAGGGGGTCATTGCCCTTATGGGTACAGTTTGCACTTACGGACACGCTGCTTTGTATGGTACAGGCATACAAAGCAGCGTCTTGTAGACCAGAGATCGAAAGGGTTCTCCCGTTCAGTTCTGTTGCGCTGTTATACCCCACTTAATTCATTCTGAATTCTGACTTCTGACTTCTGACTTCTGTTTTATAATTTCTTCTCCAATATTTAAGTTTATCCATAGAAATTGATTTAGTGACAACATTCACTCCAGTTCCTCGCCAAGCAACTTCTGAATCTGTTGTAAAAACAGCACATTCTAATTGATCTAGCTTAATATTCCAATACTCACTAAATCTGCTTTTCAAAGTAATGACTTGCTCAAAGACTTTATTTCTATGCTTATTTCTTCTTTTCCTTTCTGTTGCTCCTGTTGCTTCTGTATCAATAAATTTTGTTTCTATTAAGAAAATATTACCGAAGGAACTTAGATAAACGAAATCACACTTACCCAAATCTGTATAGTCAGCGATTGGCGACTTTTCAAATAACAGTAATTCACAGCAGAAAGGAAATATCTGTTCGATATTCAAGAACAAATAAGCCTGCAATAGGAGTTCGTTATCGTAAGGAAAACTCACAACACCCTCAAAAAATCTTTTAATCTCTTCCTGAGATTGGGGTTGAATTCTTTTACAATGTACAACAAAATTCTTTACCTCATCTGCGATCATGCAGTTTTCGTCTCCTCCTCCTTATTAACACACACTTATCATGCATCAAAATATACACTGTATTTTAAAAACAAAACATCCGCATAAGTAATGAAAAAACGAGCCTATTTTCATTTACTTACGGTAAATTATTGAGAGCATAATTGTATTTATTACATCTTTTTTATAAGTGTTAATACGTAAAAACGGTGACATCCTGACCCTCTGGTAGTAATGCCATTTCACCAAATGCCTGATACAAATGATTTTTCTCCAATTCTTTCCCCCCACTGCCTGCTAGAATTTACAGCAATTTTCGGGTAAATAAACCACGTTGTAAGGGCGTAGCAGCCTTATAGAAGATTGTGGTTCAAATAGACGAAAAATGTTGTAATATTTTTGCACACATGCAGGACTAATCACTAATTAACCTGACTTGATATTACAGATCATCAGATTCTCGACTTCTTGGAGAAGTCGGGAATCTTGCAACCTCTAGCAATTAATGACATGAACCACAATCGCTCTTTGATTAAACATCAGCAAGCGATTGTGGATAAGCAGAGAATCTAGCATTTTGAAGAGCCTGAACAGTTGTTCTAGAATCTTGCACCCAAAATTGTCGTCCAAAACGGACAAGTTGACGGGAAGTTCCGGCTTGTATAATTCCTATAACTGGAACTTTTGCTTTTTCTCTGTCTCCTGAGTATTCTTGCAAAATTGTTCTGAGGCGATGTTGTTCTTCAATTGTGGCTGCTTGTTGAGGATTCAATTGCACCATCACCAACTGTACTGTTTCTACTAATTCTACGTCTTCAACAATCAATTGATTTTGGTCGTCGCGTCGGTCTACTTTACCCCAAATAATTAACCTAGAATCAATTTGGAGCAGAGAATGAATCCGCTCGTAAATTTTAGGAAAAACGATCGCTTCTAATTGTGTGGTTAAATCTTCTATTTGTAAAATAGCCATTGGATCGCCTTTTTTGGTCATGACTTTCTTAACACCGTTGAGCATGACAACCGCACAAATAGCACTTTCTTCTTTCTGTTCCCCAAGCTGCGAAAGATTAATTGGAGCTAGAACACGTGCTGAATTGCGAATAGCTTTGAGTGGATGATCTGATACATAAAATCCCAAAAGCTCCTTTTCCATTTGCAACTTTTTCTGTGGGGGAAAATCAGGAACTTTTTGAGCTTTGGGAGCTATATCAAAGCTATTTTGGTTTTTATTAGTAGTAACGGCAGTAGAAAATGCACCACCGAACAAATCAAAGAGATTTCCTTGTCCGCTCGCTCTGTCTCTAGCACGAGATTGTGCCCAGTCGTATACTAGTTCTAAATCGTGAAGTAACTGGTTGCGATTGGAGTCAATTGTGTCAAACGCTCCACAAGAAATCAGCGCTTCTAAACTACGGCGGTTGACAGCACGCAAATCCATGCGATCGCAAAAATCAGCTAGAGACTTAAACTCGCCTCCTTCTTCTCTGGCTTTCAAAATACAGGCGATTGCGTTCTGTCCCACATTACGAACAGCGGACAATCCAAACAAAATGTTGTCATCTGACGGTGTAAAATCTACACCAGAGCGATTAATATCTGGCGGCTCTATATGAATATTCATATTTGCGCAGCTGGAAATATATTTCTGCACCTTGTCTGTGTCATCGCTGTTAGCCGTCAACAGCGCCGCCATGTATTCCAACGGATAGTTCGCTTTTAAGTACGCAGTTTGATATGTGACATAAGCATATGCCGTTGAATGGGATTTATTAAAACAATTAGAAGCAACCAAGCCATCTTTAATAACAAAATTATGGTCGCGCTCTACCCCAATGTCATAGACATTTTGCGTCCCTAAACTTTTTCGAGTTACAATTTTAACCATTTTCTTAGCCCCTAAAAGCTATAAAATCAATTAATTTCTAAAATTGTCAAAAGCGTGTAACGCCCATTTTGACAGAAACTAAGGGTGTAAGGGTGTAAGGGTATAAGGGAAAGAGGGAATTTTTCTTTTGGTGCACTCCTATCCGCCTACGCCCCTAGTTGTTGACAGAAATAAAATTAGTTCACTCCAATTGACTTTTAAATAGAATATCTGCACATTTGAATCAAGTGGGCAGAAGTCGTCAAAGTGTACTAAAATCAAGGACTTGAGTCGTAATATAAAGTAATCATGGCGTCCATCCGCGAGTTGCACACACAGCTAATTAACAAAGAACGCTCTGCAGTTGAAATTACTCAAGAAGCACTAGAGCGCATTCAAGCATTAGAGCCGAAATTGCACAGTTTTTTATGCGTGACTGCCCAGAGGGCATTAGAGCAAGCGCAGCAAGTGGATGCTAAAATCACCGCTGGGGAAGAAATCAGCATACTCACAGGGATACCGATTGGAATCAAAGATAATCTGTGTACCAAAGGAATTCCCACCACCTGCGCCTCTCGAATTCTAGAAAATTTTGTACCACCTTATGAATCAACTGTCACCCAAAAACTGGCAGATGCTGGTGCGGTGATGGTAGGTAAAACAAATTTGGATGAGTTTGCGATGGGAGGTTCCACAGAAAACTCTGCCTTTAAACTCACGGCTAATCCTTGGGATTTGTCGCGGGTTCCAGGAGGTTCTTCTGGTGGTTCCGCAGCAGCAGTCGCAGCAGGAGAATGTGTTGTTTCTCTGGGTTCTGATACTGGTGGTTCGATTAGACAACCAGCCTCTTTCTGTGGTGTTGTGGGAATGAAACCAACTTATGGACTCGTTTCTCGCTATGGCTTGGTGGCTTTTGCTTCCTCTTTGGATCAAATTGGACCATTTGCACGTACAGTGGAAGATGCAGCTATATTATTGAAGGCGATTGCCGGTTACGATTCCAAAGACTCCACTAGCCTGAAAGTCGAAATACCTGATTACACCGCCAACTTAAAACCAGAACTTCCTAAAGGAAAGCTCAGAATTGGTGTCATCAAAGAAACTTTTGGTGAAGGTTTGGACTCACAAGTTGAAGAAGCTGTCAACAAGGCGATTAAACAATTAAAAGAGTTGGGAGCAGAAATTCAAGAAATTTCTTGTCCTCGGTTTCGGTATGGCTTACCCAGCTATTACATTATTGCTCCATCTGAAGCATCGGCAAACCTAGCTCGTTACGATGGCGTCAAGTATGGCTACCGCGCTCCTGATGCAGATAACTTGATATCAATGTATGCTCGCACCCGCGCCACTGGTTTTGGTGCAGAAGTCAAACGCCGGATTATGATTGGAACTTACACCCTTTCTGCTGGTTATTACGATGCTTATTATCTCAAAGCTCAAAAAATTCGCACCCTGATTAAGGAAGACTTTGAAAAAGCTTTTGAGAAAGTTGATGTTTTAGTTTGTCCGACAGCTCCCACCACTGCATTTAAAGCAGGGGAAAAAACTTCAGATCCATTAAGTATGTACTTAATTGACTTGATGACTATTCCCGTTAATCTTGCGGGTTTACCGGGTATAAGTATCCCATGCGGTTTTGATAACAATGGGCTACCAATTGGTTTACAGCTTATCAGTAATGTACTACGAGAAGACCAACTGTTTCAAGTCGCTTATGCTTATGAGCAGTCAACGAGTTGGAAAGAGCGATCGCCGCAATTATAGTCATTTATATTAGTAGTGATGAGTAGTGACTCATCACTATTGACTATTCACTGTTTCTGGGGTGAATGTCACTTGCTTGACACTACCCACACCTCCTAATGGTGTTGGTTGCTTCTTATTAGTAGAAATCAATACCGCACCAGCATTACCAGAGCGAACCATCAACTCTTTTTTTGCTGTCCAGGTTTTCTTTTCTCCCTTGTTTAATTCCCCTTCAAACTCAGTTTTGCCATCTACTTTCACTCGTACCCATGATTTGTCCTGAAGCTCAAGAGTGACTTCGACTGGAGTTGTTGTCTGTGCTTGCAAAGATGGAGTTGGGGTTATATTAGTTAGTGTAGGTAATGGAGTTGGGGTTATAGTAGTTGTTAGTGCAGGTGATAAAGCCTTGGTTTTTGATGAAGTGACACGTGGACTTGCTTTTGGTTTGGAGGATGTTAATGATGAAGTCACAGTTGCAGATTTCGCTTTTTGTTCAGCAGCAAGCGGCGACAAGTTGTTTTGACTAGAAGATTGAACTGAACGTTGTGGATTGAGAAGATAAAATAGTCCCAAGGAAGCGACAGCTAATAACAGGACGTAAGGTACAAAAAGAGGTATATATATGGTTGGTTTCTCATCTACCACTTGATTATCATGATTTGATTCCTCAGGAGTCAAACAAATATTTGCAACACTTTGTGCTAAAGCCGCACCGTCAAGTCCTATAGCATCTCCATAGTGACGTATAAATCCTTGGACATAAATTGATTCGGGTAATTCTTCAAATCGCCCTTCTTCCATGGCTTGTAATATGGCGGGTCGAATACGTGTGTAAGCTGCGAGTTCTTCTAGACGTACTGATCTTTCCTCTCGTACTTTCCGTAGATGTGCAACTATTTCTGCTAGTTGCTCCTCTTGATCTTTATTTAACAGCTTCACTATCTTCTCCTTGTTTATTGTTAATGTTTTCCCATTCAATCACAAGATACTTAATTTTATGTACACTTTTTAACTCATCTTATTTTAAATCATTTTTGATAACTCATTCCTCACTTCCTCTTGATAGAGTTCTTTTGTTAGGCTAAAAATCTTGTATTTATAAATACTGACATGATAGCAAAAAAGCTGCAATATTCAGTGCAACTAATATCTCCATTATTAATTTATGTAGCAGTTTTTGTAGCAATTATCTATTTGGCTGTATGTATATTTCTTTTTCTCAAGCAAACGCGATTTATTTTTTTTCCCTCTCCAGTTATTGAGACAACACCAGAGTTTTATAATTTACGTTTTGAAGATGTTTGGTTGCCTGTGTCAGCTAAATCAGGTAAGGTTGAACAGATTCATGGTTGGTGGATAGGAGCAAATCAACCAAATGCCAAAGTTTTGCTTTACCTGCACGGTAATAGTGTTAACATTGGTGCAAATGTTACTCGTGCAAATTGGTTTCATCAACTCGGGTTTAGCGTGTTATTAATTGATTACCGTGGTTTTGGTCGTAGTGAGGGCGGCTTTCCCAATGAATCGCGGGTGTATGAAGATGCAGCTACAGCTTGGAATTACCTAGTCTACCAGCAAAAGATTCCACCCAGCAAAATTTTTATTTACGGACATTCGCTGGGAGGTGCGGTAGCTATTGATTTGGCTCTTAAACATCCAAACGCTGCTGGCTTGGTTGTAGAAAGTTCTTTTACCTCGATCCGGAAAGTTCTCGCTTACAGGAACAATTTTTGGATGTTTCCAGTCGATATCATCCTGAGGCAGCATTTTGATTCGATCAGGAAGGTGCCAAACTTAAAAATTCCAGTTTTGTTTATTCATGGTACTGATGATGTCATTGTACCTGCTTTCATGAGCCAAGACTTACATGCTGCTGCTCCTGAACCAAAAAAATTGATTCTCGTTCCTGGTGCCGCACATAATAATGTGGTACAAGTCGCTCCTTCTGTATATTTAGAAGCTGTTCAGTCTTTTGTTACTCTCGTTGAGTCCTGAATTCTTAGCCCTTGAGTACAAACTTTACCAAAAATAAGAAAAACTCACCTACTCAGAATTTCTTAGTGGGGGATTAAGATTCATACTAATAGAAGACTACACCTATTTTCAATTTTGGTATTCTTGAGTTAACCGATTCTACGTTATACGTTCTTGATTGTTAAAATATAATTCGTATAAGTTCTAGCGTGGCCTCTAGAATTTTCAAAAAGAGGTATTTATCTCATGCCAGAATTCAATTGTCAAAATTTATTGGATTCTTGGTATGAAACTCTATAGATGAACACGACATTATTGAGTTAGCAGAATTTTTTGATTTTTCTTATATTTAAAAAAAATAACTCAGTAACATCCGGAAACATCAGGACACCGTAGAAGAGATTATACAGATAGAACTTCCCTTTGTTTAATTGCCGCAAGAGGCTCCCTACAATGGCTACTACATCATATTTGTTAAAAATTCTTGACAATCCAACTATTGAAATATCTCAAGATGAATTGCGGACGCTTTTAGGTGAAATAGAAGCTGAACTGCATCAGAGCAAAGTCTATCGCCGTGCTGTAGTCATCTTGCAAAAATTGCTAGGTTCTTCAACTGAGCAAGCCAATGTTTTGTTTAAAGCAGTAGGTAGAGAAGCGATTGGTTTAGCATTTCGGCAATTTGTGCAGCAATACCAAAAAGTTAAAGAGAACCCGCGCTCAGACAGCACGAGTGAAATGTCAACTATAGAAAAGACAAATTCTACCCATGAATCATTAGATGATTCATCACAAGGTTTAACAAGTGTTGTTGAGCAAAAAACGACCATCAAGACTGATGACAAAGCTCAATTACCATCAGAATCTCCAGTAGAAAGTCACAAGGCAAATAATTCCGCAAAAGCCAAACCAAACCGCCCGAAAACGAAAATTGGGTGGCGAACTCCTGGTAAAAAACGCAAACAAGCTGAACTAGCCAAGCAAATGGCAGCCGAGCAACGAGTGGAAACTCTGCGTCAAATCGGTCAACAACTACGGCAAGCTCGCCAATCCCAAGGTCTTTCTCTGAGCCAACTTCACGTTTATACTCACGTACCTCTGCATCATATGGAGGCACTGGAAAAGGGTGATTTGGAGTTATTACCAGAGGATGTGTATCTTCGTGGTTTTATCCGGGTTATGGCTAATGCTCTTGGATTGAATGGCACAGATTTAGCTGCTTCCTTGCCTGCACCAGAGCCAGTAAAAGCAATTTTACCTGCTAAGTATGAGCATAAAAGTAATTTTGGATTAGGAATAGCACTGCATCCTGTACATTTTTACCTAGGCTATGCAGCCCTTGTCGCTGGCTCAGTCGGAGGATTATCAATCATGGCGTCCCAACAAGCAAGTGCAGACAAAAGGATGGATAAAGATGCAGCAACTTCACCCTCTTCATCATTCACTAAGTCATCGCAGGAAACAAAACCAATTTCTAAGCCCGGGCTGTCTAATCGTGTGAGTGTCACCGTTGGACCTGATATTGCCCCACCCGAAGCTCTTTAAGAGTCATGAGTGATGAGTGAACAATACTGTAGAGACTGTACAGTACAGTCTCTACTATGTGATTCAAACAAGAACTACTACATATAAGATTCCTATCTGAGTTTATATTAAGCGTTAAGAGTTTCCTGTTAAGCGTTAAGCATTAAGAGTTCCCTATTCCCTTTTTCGGTAAGGGAACCTAGATTGTCTGAAATCAGACTCTTAATTATAAGAGTCATGAGGTGCAAGATTTGAGATTTATTAAATTCCCTGATCAGAAATCCGGAAAGTTCAGAAAACTTGATGTATATTGATTACGATTAATAAAAGACAGTAAAAACACGAACTAAGACAGCAACAATATTATGATTTGCTGCCTAAATCCCGAATGCTCTTATCCCCTAAATTCACAAGGAAGAAATTTCTGTGAAAATTGCGGGGCAGATTTGATTGAGTTACTCAGGGGTCGTTACCGCATTATCAAACCATTAGGAGGCGGCGGATTTGCTCGCACCTACCTTGCTGAGGATGCAGATAAGCTTGATGAGAAATGTGTTGTCAAGCAACTAGCACCACAAGTTCAAGGAAGCTGGTCACGCCAAAAGGCGATGGAGTTGTTTCAGCAAGAAGCAAAACGTTTACAACATTTGGGGGAACATCGCCAAATTCCTACCCTCTATGGCTATTTTAAAGAACGTAACTACCTTTATTTGGTGCAGCAGTTTATCGAAGGGGACGATCTGTTGCAGGAGTTAAAACACAAGGGTGTGTTTGATGAAGCAAAGATTCAAGAATTCTTGCAAGATTTATTACCTGTTCTGGTAGCGGTACATGAGCAGCAGGTGATTCACCGAGATATTAAGCCAGAAAACATCCTTCGCCGTGAAAGTGATGGTAAGTTGGTGCTGCTTGATTTTGGGGTATCGAAGCGAAAGACTGGAACAGTCCATGCGAAACCAGGAACGAGTATTGGTTCATTTGGTTATGCACCTTATGAGCAAATGTACTCGGGTGAAGCTTATCCTGCGAGTGACCTCTATAGCTTGGGAGCAACGACTTTTCATTTGTTGACTGGTGTTTCACCGTGGGAGATATGGATGAAACAGGGCTATAGCTGGACTTCTAGCTGGCGGCAGTATTTAAGATACCCAATCACTGAAAAGTTAGGGCTAATTATTGATAATTTATTACAAGAGGATTATAAACAACGTTATCAGACAGCAGAAGCTGTTTTACAAGATTCGTTTTTTGTGTTGTCCCCACAGCCTAGCCTACAGCATACAATACTCTCGCCTGTTCAACCAGAAACACTGACGCAACAAATTCAACAGCAGCCACCACAATATCAAGGGCAGTTCTCCATAGAGAAATTATTGCCTTGGGCAATTCTAACAGGTTCAGGGAGTTCGTTTCTTTTGATCGCCCTCCTGAGTTCTGTTGGAACTATTTGGATCAGCTCTAGTTTATGGTTATTCATTTTCCTAGGATTCATCTTTGTCCAGCCTTCTTCAGTTTTTGAAAAAACTTATTTATTTATCGTTACCGGAATCACAACATTATTTATTGTATTTATCTACAAGAATTTTTACATTGTTAATCTTCTTAAAGCAGGCATAGATGGATTCTTAGTTTTAATCTTGCTAGCCATTCTTGCTGGATTACTAACTTTTACTCTCTTGACTGTTTCTCAAATATTGAACAGCTTTATCTCGAAATACTTCTAATTTTAGAGATAAATTTTGGTTGGCTGAGGTTGTGTATATGAAAAATCAAGAAAATATTCGCCTCTTTATTTCTTTGGGGCTGGCTGGATTATTAATAGCAGCCATTTTATGGTTATTGGGTAGAGTCGTTCGTCCAGAAAAAGAGTATTCTGGGCAATTTCAACCAAATAGCGCTTCAATTTCTCCATCTTATATCAATTCACCTTTAAAAAACCGAATGAGCTTGGGTGAAAAAGTTTTTGTCAGGGAAGGAAGACCCCCTGATAAAGATGCTGGAAGCAAGGCATTTGAAGCTGGTGACTTTAGCACTGCTGTCAGTAAATTCCAAGTATCCTTGCAAGCTAAACGTAATGATCCGGAAACATTAATTTATTTGAATAATGCCAAAATTGGAAAATCAAAATCCCTAAAGGTTGCTGTCGTTGTACCAATTGGTATTTCTTTAAATGAAGGAGAAGAGACTTTACGCGGAGTGGCTCAAGCTCAAGATGAAGTGAATAGCAGTGGAGGAATTAATGGGCTACCGTTGCAACTTGAGATTATTAGTATTGATAACTTTGATATGATGAAAGAACTCAGCACGGAATTGGTTAAGGATACCAGTATCGTAGCTGTTGTTGGGTTTAGCCGCGATCCATCAATTTATAATAAAGATGGCTTGGTAATGGTTTCAACAGTCAATCCCAAAAAACCATCTCAACCAACAAAATACGTTTTTTATGCGACTCCAAAGTTTGATGTTTTTAGTGATGCGATCGCCAACTATATCATTAAAAAAAATCGCCTCACCAACATCGCTATTTGTAGTGACTCTACATTTATAGTTAACCAGGAAAAAGTCAGTCAGGAAATTGTAGAACAATATACTGATTCGATTAAAAAATATGGAGGTAAAGTTACCAGTACAGCTTGTGATTTGAGCGCTCCGAATTTTCAGCCAAGTGCTTTTCTCACTCAAGCCATTAGTGATGGAGCGGAAGGTTTGATACTCATTCCTAGACCAGATAAACTGAACTTAGCTATTGATGTGGCACGAGAAAATAAAGGTAGACTCCCGCTTTTCAGTTACCAAGGGATGTACACTGAAAAAACTTTAAAGTATGGGCAAGCAGATGTCAAAGGAATGGTGCTTGGTGTCTCTTGGCATAATGATACTGTTGGAAACAAATCTTTTGCTCAGAAAGCCGTTGGGCTGTGGGGTGGAGAAGTGAGTCCACGAACTGCGACAGCATATGATGCACTTCAAACAATTATCACTGGGTTGAAACAAGGCAACACCCGCCAAGAGTTACAAAAAGCTTTGTCTAATCCAAATTTCTCAGCTTTAGGAGCAACAGGAAAGATTCAGTTTTCGCAAACAGGCGATCGCAAGGGCGGAGTTTTTTTAGTCAAAGTGGAGCCTTGCAATCCTAGTCAGTCTTGCAATTCTAGTACTGGCTATCGTTTTAGACTTCTGGAGTGAGCGTCACTTCGCGCTACAGCAGTTTTCATCACTGAAGCGGCTAAGAGTAAGATTCCGACTTCCAAATTCTTCTTCAATTTTTAATAATTTGAGACTGCCCAATCTTCCATGAATAGCTAGAAATCAAATTAGTCAGAATATGAGCAACAATTGGTACTAACAAGTTATGACTAAACACAGCACTACAACCTAGCAATATTCCCACAATGCTTGCCCAAATAACATAAGGCCATTGTTGGGAACCACTCAGGTGTAAGACACCAAAGCAAATACTTGAGATAATCACAGCCGCATAGCTATATCCAAAGGCTGGTAACATCACACCCCGAAATAACAATTCTTCACTTAATCCAGGTAGCAACCCCAGCCATATCAAGTCTGGCAAAGCCAAAGGCTTTAGCACCATTTCTAAGTAAAAATCAGCGCTTTTACGATAGGGAACCCATAGGCGATAAGCTAAGCTACTTAAAGCGGTGATGCCTAAACCTAATAACACGCCCCAAAGCAACTCTGTTTGATCCCAGCGCCAAGGCATGAGGGCAAAGTTACCAAATTGTAGCCATAGCTTGGCGACTATCCATAAAAGTATTGCAGTCACTCCCATCGCCACCAGCACTTGAGTGCGTGTCAAATAAGGGATTTCTGGCTCTTGCTTCTGCTGTTGTGCCACGATAATCTATGAGGGGACAAGGGGACAAGGAGAAAAAATAACTTCTTAACTATTTATTAGAGATTGTAAAGGGGATATATTTGGACCCAGAGCAGATGGGTTAATGCCTGCCTTGAGGGCGGCTAATACACCGACTGCCTCTAAATATGTGTTTACCTGTATTGATTTTATCCCTAAAGGTTGAGGTCGAACCTGTACCTGAGTCTGATTTTCCTCCACAGTAATGATTTGGCATCGCCTGTTCTGACTTAAACTCAGTAAAGCGCTGTTGCCACAAGCAGTTGCTGGTACAATTGCTGCATCAACTTGGTTTGCCCAAATATCTCCAAATTCGGACAATTCGTATGACGTCCCAGTTAGAAACTGGGGTGCGCGGCTCAAGCCAACAAGCACGCATGGTAAAAAAGTATAACCTAATTCTTCAGCAGCAGAACGGGGAGATAAATTGGGATCTACAGGTGAAGGTAAGAAGGCGGGTGAATGGGCGCAAGGAACTTGAAAAGTTCGTACAATCAAATGACTAATCACAGCTTCTGCACCAGCAATCGGATCGACTCCTTTACCTAGGCGGTAGTTTTGGTCTGCTTGTTCATCCAGAGTATCAGGAAAACGAGCAACAACTGCGATCGCCTCCGCCCCTGCTTTTTTAATTAAAACTTCCGCCGCCCGTAATAAACTATCTGGGTTGCCTATCGTTCCCCAACTTATTCCTGATGCCGATTCTCGTAATTCTACGTTTAATGGTGCATCAGTTATGACGTAATCTGTCATGGATAATCCCAGAGTTGCTCTGGCTGCATCCGCTGCCTGTAAGTGTCGTAGCCGTAACTCTGGTTCTATTGCTTGGTCAAGAAGCAAACCTATTCGATTTTGATGAACTGGGCGTAAACCCCAGCATTCAGCAGCAAATTTGTCAAGTCCGTAACCTTCAACGTAGAAAGTGTTGGGCAGGTTCCAGTACAAACTGGCACCATTGAGGACATTGGGGTGGGTGATCAGGCGATCACAAACCTGTGAAGCAGCTTTGGCAACTGGCAATGCATCTCCCGCATAACCTCCTATTGCTGCCCCAATGCCTGTTGGGATAATCAAGATAGCGGTGTATTGACGCACTTAATCAAGTTAAAAAGAAGAATTCAGGATTCAGAAATCAGAAGTCACAAGTCACAAAGAAATTGCTATTTACTTGTGAATTGTTATTAGTTATTTCTAAGTAGGTCGGTATCATTTCATCTTAATACTAGACCTCACCCTCAATCCCTCTCCTTCATAAGGAGAGGGAAGCCGGAGGCAGGGTGAGGTTTACTAGCTACTGACTAACGAGTCATCATGAACCGTTGCTATTCGCTATTATCCATTAGCCTTCTGTAGTCACAACAGCTTCAACGGTACATGATTGTTGTTTTACATCTACAGATGTCACTGCCCAACGCAAAGGTTCTCCCTGTTTTTTCAACTCTACTTCAATTGCTTTTTGGAGTTCTGTGGGAGTTTCCTGTAGATCTATTTCTGCAGTAATAAAATGGGTTGTCATTGTTTCATTCCTTACTTAATTATATACACACTAAGACGGATATACAAACACGCTGTTTAAAGCATCTTTACTTACCAAATTGCAACTGATAAACAACTTCTTCCTTTTCGGCTTCAATTTTTAAATCAGAACGAGGATAAGCAACGCAAAGCAATACATAACCTTTTTTTTGCAGTTCTGGGCTTACACCCATGCCATCACTTTGATCTACGCTTCCGGATAGAATTTGGGCAGCACAAGTCGTACAAACACCAGCATGACAGGAACTTGGCAAATCTAATTGAGCCGCATCAGCAACTGATAAGATGGTTTCATTTTCGGGAACTTGCAAAGTCTGAGTTTTGCCTTGGTGGGTAATTTCAACGGTGTATGTTTTGGGCATATACAATAGCAATGCTGTGCAACGGACAAGTTAAATATCTTATCTTAGAAAAAGATGGACAACTCAAGAAAGAATCGCCAGCAAGAAGCTTAACTGGAAAAAGCTTGACTCGATAGGGCATGATCCAGTGATAATTATAAGTCCTTGCTAGACGAAAAAATTCACCTAGGAAGATTTATCACTTGTTCATCTGGCTTGTTACCGACAATCAGGGAAAACTACCCATAATGAATGGGCAATGATTGTAAACATTAAATCTAATTCTGGATCGAATATTTGGAGAGCAGAATGCTGGAATCATACCGCAGTCACGTTGCCGAAAGAGCAGCACTAGGAATTTCCCCCTTACCTTTAGATGCAAATCAAACATCAGAACTATGTGAATTATTAAAAAATCCGCCTGCGGGTGAAGAAGAGACATTACTGCACTTGTTGCGCGATCGCGTTCCTCCTGGAGTCGATCCAGCTGCATATGTCAAAGCTGGTTTCCTCACCGCCATAGCCAAAGAAGAAATCACTGTCCCCCTGATTTCACCAATCGAAGCTGTGCAATTGCTGGGGACGATGGTGGGTGGCTACAACGTTCAATCATTAATTGAACTCTTACAAACTCCCACCGTATCCGTATCACTATCTTCGGAAACTCCTTTGGTGATGGGTGGACAAGGAAAAGAACCTATAGCAGCATACGCCGCCACCGCCTTAAGCAAAACCCTGCTGGTGTATGACGCCTTCCACGATATTTTGGAATTATCCAAAACCAATCCTTTCGCCAAACGAGTGATAGACTCTTGGGCAGAAGCCGAGTGGTTTACCGTTCGTCCAGTTGTACCAGAATTCATCAGCGTTGTCGTTTTCAAAGTTCCGGGTGAGACAAACACCGACGACTTATCACCTGCGCCCCAAGCCATGACTCGCCCAGATATTCCCTTACACGCATTATCAATGCTGGAAAGTAAAATGCCTGGGGCGTTGGAAACCATTGCTGAGTTAAAGAAAAAAGGGTATCCTGTCGCCTACGTGGGAGATGTGGTTGGTACTGGTTCCTCCCGCAAGTCAGCAATTAACTCTGTACTATGGCACATTGGGGATGATATTCCTTTTGTACCCAATAAACGAGCAGGTGGATATATTTTAGGCTCAAGTATCGCCCCAATTTTCTTCAACACTGCTGAAGATGCTGGTGCTTTCCCCATCCAGTGCGATGTTAGCAACATGGAAACCGGGATGGTAATAACCATCTATCCCTACAAAGGAAACATCACTAATGAAGCAGGCGAAGTAATTTCCACCTTCACCCTCAAACCTGACAGCATTCTTGATGAAGTTCGCGCTGGTGGACGGATTCCCTTACTGATTGGACGCACTCTCACTGATAAAACAAGACTCGCACTTGGTTTAGAACCCAGCACAGCATTTACCCGTCCACAGCAACCTGCTGACACAGGTAAAGGCTACAGCTTGGCACAGAAAATGGTGGGTAAAGCCTGCGGCTTACCAGGTGTTCGTCCCGGTACCTACTGCGAACCCATGATGACGACTGTTGGTTCCCAGGATACCACAGGACCAATGACCCGCGATGAGTTAAAAGAACTCGCTTGTCTGGGTTTCTCTGCTGACTTGGTGATGCAGAGTTTTTGCCATACAGCAGCATATCCCAAACCTGTTGACATCAAAACTCATCAAGAACTACCTGAGTTTTTCTTTTCTCGTGGCGGAGTCGCATTGCGCCCCGGCGATGGAATCATCCACTCCTGGTTAAACCGGATGTTACTTCCCGACACCGTGGGAACTGGTGGCGACTCCCACACTCGTTTTCCCTTGGGTATTTCCTTCCCCGCCGGTTCCGGGTTAGTGGCGTTTGCTGGCGCGTTGGGTGTCATGCCCTTGGATATGCCAGAATCTGTTTTGGTACGTTTCAAAGGTGAATTGCAACCTGGCGTCACTTTACGGGATGTTGTGAATGCTATTCCCTACGTTGCAATTCAAAAAGGTTTACTAACGGTAGAGAAGAAGAACAAGAAAAATGTCTTTGCTGGGCGGATTTTGGAAATAGAAGGTTTGCCAGATTTGAAAGTTGAGCAAGCTTTTGAACTCACCGACGCTAGCGCCGAACGTTCTTGTGCAGGTTGTACTATCAAGCTCAGTATTGAGACAGTTTCCGAATATCTGCGTTCTAACATAACGTTGTTGAGAAATATGGTAGCACGCGGCTATCACGATGAGCGTACTATCATGCGTCGTGTTGCCAAAATGGAAGAGTGGTTAGCAAATCCAGTGCTATTGGAACCAGATGCAGACGCAGAATACGCGGAAATTCTTGAAATTGATTTAAACGAAATTCAAGAACCTATTGTCGCTGCTCCTAATGATCCTGATAATGTCAAATTATTATCGGAAGTTGCCAATGATCCAGTGCAAGAAGTTTTTGTTGGTTCTTGCATGACAAATATCGGTCATTATCGCGCGACTGGTAAAGTGTTAGAAAATGCAGGTTCTGTCAAGACTCGCTTGTGGATTTGTCCGCCGACTCGCATGGATGAACACCAACTTAAAGAAGAAGGTGTGTATGACGTTTTCGATGCTGCGGGTGCGCGGACAGAAATACCGGGATGTAGCTTGTGTATGGGTAATCAAGCGCGAGTTGCTGATGGTGTGACGGTGTTTTCTACTTCTACCCGCAACTTCAACAACCGTATGGGCAAAGATGCGCGAGTTTATCTTGGTTCAGCGGAGTTAGCAGCTGTTTGTGCGCTGTTAGGACGCATTCCCACAGTGCAGGAATATCTTGATATTGTGGCGAATAAGATTCATCCTTTTGCTGATAATTTGTATCGCTATTTGAACTTTGATCAAATTGCTGATTTTGAGGATGAAGGTAGAGTGATTCCGTTGGAAGAAATGCCCAGGATTGAGGATATTTTGGGTATGCCGACGGGGGCTGGTAGGAAGTAAGAGAATATCTATAAAATGCCCTTAGGCTAAAGTATAAGGTTACACTAAAAAAGTCCGCTAGTGCGGACTTTTTCGTGCAAATTGATCTGAAATTAGTCTTTCATGATATGAAAAGCAGTTTATCATTGTATAGAACAGTACATTAAGTTAGAAGTAAGGATGAAAGCATCAGAAACTACTCTCCGCAACTTATTAGAAGGTGGCAAACAGTTTCAAATACCTCTTTTTCAACGACCATATTCTTGGAAAGACGAGAACTGGGAAGCTTTGTGGAATGATTTGATGAGTATATATAGTGATGAGGTAAAAGGTTCTTATTTTCTTGGACCCATAGTAACACAAGCAGAATTAGGAACAGCCGACGGTATCACTCCATATGTAGTTATAGATGGGCAACAACGTCTCACTACCCTTAGTATTCTCTTAGCAGTACTACGGAATCATCTCAAGAAACCTGATAAACAAATGTCAGAACAGATACAGGAATTTTACTTGATAAACAAGTACCAAAAAAATGATGATCATTATAAAGTACTGCCTACCCAGGATGATCGCGAAGCATATAAGAGCATAATCGATAGTAAGGTAACTAAAGGTAAAAATAAAGAATTACAGTTAGGACAAATATATAATGCTTATAATTTTTTTGAGAAGCAAATGAGGAAACATGATCCAGAGCAGGATCTTCCTCTTGATTTGAGCAAGTTGAGAACAATCATTTTAGAGCGTTTAGTATTAGTAAATATTACTTCTGATACCAACGATAACCCCTATCTTATGTTTGAAAGCTTAAACAACAAGGGAGAAGAACTCAGTCAGGCAGATTTAGTTCGCAATTATATATTTATGAAGCTGCCTAATGAAGAACGAGAAGAAGTGTACAAAACAGAATGGCTTCCTCTTCAAGAAAGCTTTAAAGCTAATATGGAAAAGGATTATGCAGAGAAACTGAGTAATGCTTTTTTGTTCTATCTGCGTAAAGATGGACAGGCTGTTAACGAAAAAGAGGTCTATAAAACTATTAAAAAGCGCTTTGATGATTCTGCAAAATCGCATGATAAACCGGAATCAGGAATAAAAACGCAATTGCAAAATATGATCAAATTCACTCACTATTATAAGCGTCTTAATTTTGAAAATGAAGAGTCAGAACCTAAACTTAAACATTGGTTTCAGCGCTTTGAGAGATTGGATTTTAAGACGTGTCATATATTCCTGATGAATGTTTATAATGAATATCAAGATAAATGCTTATCACTGACAGAATTTGAACAGACTCTCAGATATTTAGAGTCTTACTTTGTACGCCGTTGGCTTGCTGGAGTTTCTACTAGGACTTTAGGGGCAGTATTTAATAGCTTGTACAATAAAGTTAAAAATAATAATCCTAATAATTTGGTAAGTTGTTTACGTGCAGTTCTAATAAGTTTCGAGAAAAGTCAACGCTGGCCTGATGATAATGAATTCTGTCAAGGACTGTGCAATGAAGCTTTATACAGTAAGAGTTCAAGTGTAAATGATAGAGTGAAGTTTCTGCTAGAGAGTATCGAAGAGTCGTTGACCAAGGAGTGCGTTGATTTTAAAGATATGTCTATTGAGCATATTATGCCCCAGAAGTCACCTTTACCTAAAGAGTGGCAGCAAATGTTAGGTGCTAATTACAGCAATGTACAAAAAAAATGGCTGCACACTTTGGGTAATCTTACATTAACAGGATATAATTCTGAGTTATCTAACGGATCTTTTGAAAAGAAGGTAATTCTTTTAAGAGATAGTAATGTTACTTTAAACCAATATTTCCGCAAAATAGATATTTGGAATGAAGAGGCAATTAAAACTCGTGCTGAATATTTAGCCGAAATAGCGATTAAAGTTTGGCCTCGATAAGAGGAATTTGAATTCAGAGAACACTGATGTTAGGTTAACACCTTACTAGACTTGCGATAAGCCGGAGGCTTGACGCTTCGCGTATCGCACACCCTCTCGGAACGCTAAAGTCATATTATGACGACAAAAGCCAAAATCCAGATGAAAGCTAATAAATATCCATTTGCTCAAGAACTGATCACTGATACTGAGGGTAACATCCAAAAAGTGGTCATAGATTTTGATGATTATCAACGTTTGCTAGAAGCCATTGAAGACGAAGGATTAATTCTTGCCATGAAAGAAGTGCAAGATGAAACACCGCTTAACCTCAATGAAGCATTAGCAGAACTTGAAAAAGAGCTTCACCAAAAAATGCTATTATCCTGATTCGGATAGGTGATTATCGTATTGGCATTATATATAAAGATATTTATCGCTATTTTCCGTAAACAGGTATTGCCCAGCAAAAATATTTTATTGCTAAAATTTTAAGATAAATTACCAAAAAAGTCATCATGTCTGAACAAAGTATAGTGACTAATGAGTCTCAAAATAATAGAGAGAATAGTTTTTCCGAAGTATCGATAACAGAATTACTGCAAGAAATTCAACAAACTCCCAGAGAATACTGGTCTAATTTACTTCAGATAATCCGTTTATTTCGTGAAAGTGTAATTTTAAAACCAGGATTATCAGAGACTTCTGAACAAGAAATTCCCGAAAACGACCGATTAATCCAACAGCATAAAGCCCTGAGCAAACTGACTAAAGAATGGATAGAGGAGGGGGATGAACAAGAACAAACAGAAACTTGGGAATATCTACGTCAAGCACTTGATGAAGACCGTCTTTCTAATCGTCCACTGTTCCCATGAGTAGGATGATCATGTTAGATAGTAGTCCATTGGGAATGGTGACAAATCCTAAAACGATTTCTGCTGAGTGTCAAGAGTGCAAAGTTTGGCTAGATACTTTGCCTCTCAAAGGGTACGAAGTGGTATTACCTGAAATTGCAGATTATGAGGTGCGGCGTGAGTTGCTAAGGGCTGGTAAAGTAGCTGGTATCAGGCGTCTTGACCAAATTAAAGCTGCGATTACCTATCTTCCCATTACCACAGAAGCGATTCTTTTGGCAGCTCAGTTGTCGGCACAAGCAAGACGTGTTGGCAAACCAACAGCAGATCCCAAAGCACTTGATGGGGAAGTGATTTTAGCGGCTCAGGCTATATTGGTTGCATCAGAAAGAAATGAGGTTATAGTTGCTACAACAAATGTAAGCCATTTATCCCAATTTATTGATGCTCGTGAATGGCGATTAATTTAGTATCAACGGGATGATTTCGTAGCGATTCAACCACTTGGGTGATGAGTGTTTAAGACTCGCCGACGAGTATCTACATCTCGCCGATGAGTGTTTGAGAAACAACATCAGTCCTTGCTTTGTCGGTAAAGAAGACTAAAGGTCTCACTACGAACTTATTAGGGTTCGTAACTCGAAAGTTCCGACACCAGAACACAATTTTATTTATCTCTCGTTGCCTTTATGGTTAAATAGTATGTCCACCAGATGTTTTAGATTTGATGGTGGGAGAAAAATCGGAGGCTAATATGTCAAAAGTATCACAAGACAAGCGAGTAGTCGTTGTTGGTGCTGGTTGGGCGGGTTTAGGCGCAACTGATTACCTAGCAAAACAAGGGTACCAGGTGACACTATTAGAGGCTGGTTCTTATCCTGGTGGATTGGTTGCGGGTTGGAAAACATCTGCAGGACGTTCTGTAGAAGCGGGTATTCATGGCTTCTGGTATCCTTACAGAAATATCTTTTCTTTGATGAATGAACTGGGAATTAGTCCCTTTACAAGTTGGACTCGTTCATCGCAATATTCTCCAGCAGGGTTAGAAGTTGAATCACCCATTTTTCAGGACTTACCGCAACTCCCCACTCCTCTAGGAACTTTCCTTTATACACAGTTTAAACGTTTGCCACTCGTTGATCGCATCAGTGCTCTGCCTTTGCTTTACGCGATTATTGATTTTGATAATTCTGATGAAGCTTGGCGGCGTTATGATTTTATCACTGCCCGTGAATTGTTTAAAGATTTTGGTGTTTCTGCACGACTCTACCACGAATCTTTTGAACCAATGTTATTGGTGGGCTTGTTTGCTCCTGGAGAACAGTGTTCGGCTGCAGCAGCTATAGGAATGCTTTACTATTTTATCTTGGCACATCAACCAGATTTTGATGTGGTTTGGTGCCGGGGAACCGTAGGAGAACAAATCTTCCGCCCTTGGGTAGAACGGATTGAAAAATCTGGGGCAAAAGTATTAGCAAATCGTCGAGTCAGTGACTTAATTGTTGATGGCAATAATCAAGTCACAGGAGTTGTTTGCAATGATGAAGTCTTTGATGCTGATGCAGTCGTTTTTGCTGTTGGTATCACTGGGATGAAAAAGATTTTATCAAATAGCCCCAGTTTACAAAAACGTGATGAATTTCGCAATCTCAGCAATCTAGGAGCGATTGATGTTTTAGCAACTCGGCTATGGTTTGACCGTAAGATTTCTATTAAACGTCCTTCTAATGCTTGCTTTGGTTTTGATAGAACAACGGGTTGGACATTTTTTGATTTGAATGCGTTGCATGATGAGTACCGTCACGAACCTGGTACAGTTGTTGAAGCTGATTTTTATCATGCTAATCAATTTCTTTCTTTAGAAGATGACGAAATTATTCCGATAGTTCACCGTTACTTAGCAAATTGTGTGCCCGAATTTCGTCAAGCCAAAGTTATTGATAGCAGCGTGATTCGTCTACCGCAGGCAGTATCTCACTTTGCTCCTGGTAGTTATCGTTATATGTTACCAGGGAAAACAAGTTTTAAAAATGTTTTTATGAGTGGTGATTGGATTGTAAACCGCCACGGTTCTTGGTCGCAAGAAAAGGCTTACGTCACAGGTTTAGAAGCAGCAAATTTAGTGATTTCCTATTTTGGAAAAGGTGCACCAGCCAATATTCTACCTGTGCAAGCGGATGAGCCACACATTCAATTGGCAAGAACTGTTAACAAAACTGCGCGTCAAATTGGTAAATCTATTTTGCCGGAATTTTGGTTACCGTAAGTTACACTCACCCGTGAGGAGAGTGTAGGAGTGTCAACAGGGGTGTAAGGGTGTAAGGGTGTAAGGGTGTAGGGGGAACCTCTGCCCCTGCGGGGAGTTCAAAGTTAAAAGCAGAGCTAGCGAGTCCCCTACGCCCAAACGCGCGTTATGGGCGCAGTACTCTTGAGGCAAATACGATGGATTGTTGTTTTAGTAACGCCACCAAGTTTTTTGCACGTGACTGAGAATAGCCATAGCGATCGCCGCAAGCAGCAACAGCCAAATCAATCCTCCTGGAAGAAAAGTGAGAATACCAAAACCCCGCAGAACCCAAACAGCGATCGCAATACCGAGAAAAGCCCCAAAACCCTGGTTTAATTTACGATTTAATTTAGACGAACTCATCTTATTTCCCTTAAACTCAACAATCACTGCATTTTATATGTAGTAACAATCGTAGTCACTAAATCTGAAAGCTGCAAAGAAAAATCAGACCAGAGGTGGATGCAGTTAAAGCGATCATTATATTCTGAAGCAATTCTATAAAAATCTACTGTATAGCAGTTGCCAGGTAGATTAGGACGTCAACTAATTAGAAAATACGGACAGCACCAGACTTTCACACGCCTGCTCCCTGCTCCCTGTTAAGCGTTCCCTACTCTACAAGAAGTTCCTGATCTTTACTCGCAATCGTAAGTATTTTTACTGAAAAACCCCCAAATTCGCTATTTTGTGAATAAAATTGTCATTGTATGCTGTCAGAAAACACAATATTTTGATATTAGTGATAAACCTGACATATGATAAGCGTGAAGTTTTGGTAATAATGACTAGAGCATGACTGTTTCCGGAAAACTCTCATATTTTACTGGAGCTAGAATTAATGACTTGGACTGTATACCAAGTTAGATGTTCACCAGCTTAAACTTATGACGTTGATGTGTTAAGGAGTGACTGAAAAAAGTATGTCTGCGTCCTTTACCTCAGATTCGGTTCCTACAGATTCAAGTATGCCTTGGACTCAAGATAAACAAAGATTACTGATGCAAGGTGAAATTCTGGTGCAAACGCGATCGCACACAGCTTGGGGTGGTGCTGTCACCGCTTGGATGTATTTGCCTTTAGTGCGATCAAATGTCTGGCAACAGTTAACAGATTACCCGCGTTGGGTACAATATTTTCCGGATGTAATCAAAAGCGAAGTTTTGCAGTCTGGTGAGATGAAACGTTTGTATCAATCGGCACAAAAGACATTTTTCTTTTTCACTGCTCAAGTAGAAATTTACCTTGATGTCGTGGAAGAATTTGGGCAGCACATACAATTTAGGCTGCAAAAAGGGAATTTTCACGATTTTACAGCCAATTTAGACCTAAAAGATTGTGGTGACGGGACTTTACTAAGCTATACTGTGCAAGCAACGCCTACCATTCCCATACCATCAATTTTCATTCAGCAAGCCATGAACTTTGAATTGCCTGCGAATATGCGTAAAATGCGACAAGTTCTTTGTAAGGGTCAGTAAAAGATGTCACAGGCAAAAGAAATTTTAGACTTTTGGTTTGGTAGTCCTGGTTCACCAGACTACGCTAAACCAAAGTCTTTCTGGTTCAGTAAAAAACCAGAGTTTGATGAACAATTGCGAATCCGGTTTCTCATAGATTACCAAAAAGCGGCAGCAGGATACCTAGACGACTGGATAGATTTTCCTGACAGTTGTTTAGCATTAATTTTGCTGTTGGATCAGTTTCCCAGAAATGTTTTTCGTGATACTCCCGAAGCCTTTGCTACTGACTGGGAAGCACTCTCAGTCGCTCAGCACGCTGTTGCAAAAGGATATGATCACAAGTTGCTACCCGTACAACGCTGGTTTATTTACTTGCCTTTTGAACATAGCGAAAATCTGGAGCATCAGAGTCAAGCAGTACGACTGTTTCACCAATTGGGTGACGATGGTGATAGTGTGAGTTCGATTGATTATGCAGTGCGCCATATGCAAGTGATACAGCGTTTTGGGCGCTTTCCTCATCGCAATAAGATTTTGGGAAGAATCTCAACTCCAGAAGAAAAGGAGTTTTTGAAGCACAAAGGCTCATCGTTTTAAGTTTATCAGTCCTGAGTTGTGAGTTCAGATACATGAGTGTCAACAAGTCGTTCAACGCTTGGGAACCAGTACGCCCTTAAAGGTTCCCACGCGTTCAGTGCACAAGCGTGTGGAGATGAAGCCCTCTGAATTTGTGTAACCTAAACTCGGTGTTTGGTTCAATTGAACGCATATTTGGTTTATGAACTGCCGCAACGATAGGCAAATTCAGGGCACGTCCATAAGCCAATAATCCCACGGGCAAAGCCTGTGGGAGCGTCAAGATAAAGTCTTTGTTCTAAATAAGCGCATTCCATTTGCCGTCACCAGCAACGAAGTTCCTGTATCTGCTAAGACGGCGATCGCTAACCCAACAAACCCAAATGTTCCCAACAGCAGAAACAAACCTTTTGTTACCAAAGAAAAAACCACATTCTGTTGAATCACAGACACGGTGCGGCGACTGAGTTCTACTGCATAGGCAAGCCGTCTCAAGTCACTACCAACTAGTACAACATCTGCTGTCTCTAGGGCAATATCAATTCCACCCACAGCAAAGCTAATATCCGCAGCAGCCAAGGCTGGGGCATCGTTAATACCATCCCCAACCATACCAACCACCCCAGAACGGCGCAGTTGTTGAATTGCTTGGAGTTTATCTTCTGGTAATAATTCTGCCCGATAATCTGAAATACCAACCTCTTGGGCAATTTGTTGAGCAACTGTTGAGCGATCGCCCGTCAGCATCACTAAGTGCTTTAGCCCAAAGCGCTTGAGCTGTCGCACCGCCTCCGTTGCTTCTAACCGCAGTCCATCCGAGAGCGCGATCGCTCCTAATAATCCTTGAGTCGTCCCTATCAGCACCGGGGTTTGACCGAGTTGTTCAATTTCAGTCAATAGAGATTCAGCTTCACCAGACAAGCGAATACCAGAGTCTGTGAATAACCGTCGATTGCCAACAAAGTATAAAACTTCACCAAAGCTTGCCTGAATCCCTTTACCAGGTAAGGCTGTGAAGTTAACAGGTGTTTCTAACTCTATTCCTTCTAAGCGAGGGTTTGCTACAATTGCCTTTGCTAATGGATGTTCTGAGAGTTGCTCAAGTGAAGCTGCAATCTGTAACACCACATTTGTACTTACCTTCCCAAGGTCATAAACCTTTTGTACAACGGGTAAACCTTGCGTAAGGGTGCCAGTTTTATCAAAGGCAAGGCTAGTCAGACGTCCGGCTGTTTCCAGTGCATTACCTCCTTTGAATAATACCCCCTGTCGGCTTGCAGCACCAATAGCGCTGACAATCGAAACAGGAGTGGAAATTACTAAAGCACAGGGACAGGCAATTACGAGCATCACCAGCGCTCGATAGAGCCAAACGTTAAAAGATTGAGCAAATGCCAAAGGTGGAATGACAGCAATGGCGATCGCGATCAAAATCACAATCGGGGTGTAAACCTCTGCAAACCGATCCACCCACTGCTGCGTGGGAGCACGGCTTCCTTGGGCTTCTTCTACCAAATGAATAATTTTGGCAACGGTCGTATCATTAGATGTATGAGTGACTTGAACTTCTAAAAAACCTGATTGATTCAACGTCCCTGCATAAACCGTATCGCCTCTTTCTTTATCTTCTGGGATTGACTCCCCTGTAATCGGGGATTGGTCAATAGCGCTTGTACCAGAAACGACTATGCCATCCAACGCCACGCGCTGTCCTGGTCGAATCGTCAAAATTTCACCAACTTGAACATTTTCAACAGGTACTGTCACCTCCTGATTTTCCCGCTTAACTGTAGCAGTCGGTGGAGTCAAATCCATCAAGGCGCTGATAGCATTGCGCGTACGACCAAAGGTAAAAACTTGCAGCGTTGTACCTAAAGAGAACAAAAACAGGACGAGTGTTCCTTCAAACCAGTCCCCTAAAATCACTGCCCCAATAACTGAAATCGTCATCAGCAGATTCATATCGGCGCGGCGCAAGCGCAACTCAAACAAACCAGCCCGTGCAATAGGATAGCCTGCAATGACGATGCCAATGCCATAAAAACCTCGTGCTATCCAGACGGGAAGCGCTAAATGTTGCGCCAGTAAGCCCAGGATTAACCCTACTCCCGCTAAAATTACGCTCTGTCCTCGACGGTTAGCAATCCAGAATTTCCAGCCTCCTGGATCGCGTTTTTGAGTCGGTTTGGCGACTGGATGAGCGTGGTTATGGTCATAATTATGGTCATCGCAATCGTCGTGGGTGTTATGGCGCTCACTTGCCTCAAGACTCTGCTCAGTCGTATATCCCAGACCTTTAATTCGGTCATAGATTGCTGCTTCACTTATTAGTTGCGGGTCGTAGGATAGTTGCAATCGTTCAGTGGCAAAGTTAACCGATACATCTGTTACCCCTGCCATTTGCTGCAAGCCGACCTCAATCGTCTTAGCACAACTGCCGCAATCCATTCCGTTTACTTTCACTTGTAGCTTTTTAACTGAAGCCACTTCAACGTGTTCGTGGTCATCAGAACAGGAATGAGAGTCATGGTGCGGCTTTACCTCACGACTGTGCTCAACTGTATAACCTAAAGCTCTAACCTGGTCATAAATTGTCGTCTCGCTAAGGAGTTGCGGATTATAAGATACTTGCATTCTTCCCGTAGCAAAGCTGACCGATGCCTCCAAAACGCCTGTTATTTGCTGCAAGCCAACTTCAACTGTTTTGGCACAGCTGCCACAATCCATCCCCCCGATTTGTGCCTGTAGCTTTTTAGCAGGTGCTACCTCAACATGGGTGTGGTCGCTGTCACAGCAGTGGGTGTGATTATGCGGCTTTGCTTCACCACTCAGTTTAACCGTATAACCCAAAGCAGTTATGCGATTTCTAATTTCAGTTTCGCTTAAAAGCTTAGTGTCATAGGAAACTTTGACTTTTGCAGTTGCAAAGCTAACAGTTGCTTCGGTTACACCGCGTAATGAAAGCAAGCTGGCTTCAATGGTCTTAGCACAGCTTCCACAGTCCATGCCATTAACTTGTAAAAGCTCAGTCTTGAGGGAAGGGGTTTGAGTCATGGCAGCTAAAGAGAAAGGACTAGAAAGTTAACTGCCAATATTCTAATACAACAATTGAATAATTATTAAATTGTACAAAGGTTATTCTTTTAGGTACTATTGAAATTGAGAACCATTTTCTACTAAGGAGACTGTAAGCAACCTCGGTCTAAAGACACGAGGCTTCAGCCCAAAACTTCGGTTTAACTGAAGCCCAGCTTACCCGGCTGAGTACTTCGGTACTACGTTATTCACAAGAGCTAAAACACCTACCAAGGAATGCGAAGCCAGTTCTTTGCTCTAGTACCAAAAGATTAAACATGCGTAAGGGTTTAAAGCCAGTGTCTTTTGGATGTGCCGATGAATAACATTGCCAAGGCTAACTTTACTCCCGAAAGGGAAGGCTCTACGGAGCAAAATCATATGCGTACAGGTGAGTCCAGTACTGAAGGAGGGTCTCCCTCCGTAGGTATCTGGCGAACCCGAAGGGGTTATAGGTATCAGTTCGTAACTGCCCGAACGAAAGTTGAATGCAAAACAACACGGTTCCAGGTAACCCCAAGGCGGTATGAAGGCGAATAAATTCGCCGTGTCGTGTTTCCTCCGTGGTCTCAAGACACACGGTTTCCACACTCCCGAAAAATCATCATGAACAAGCGCAAGACAAAGCAAGACTTGGATAATCTCACTAATTCTGAGGCACCAAAGTGTGATGCTCACGTAGTACATCTAGATAATGTACGCTCCTCGGCAGGGCAAATCTTGCCAACAGAAAAAGCACAGCAGATAGCAGAACTCTTTGCGGTGTTAGCAGATACGAACCGTCTACGCCTCCTATCTGCTTTGGCTTCCCAAGAGTTGTGTGTTTGCGATTTAGCCGCATTGATGAAAATGACGGAATCCGCCGTTTGCCATCAACTAAAATTATTGAAAGCTATGCGTTTAGTTAGGTATCGGCGAGAAGGTCGCAACGTCTATTACAGATTGGCTGACAGTCATATTGTTAACCTGTATCAATCTGTAGAAGAACATTTGCAAGCGTAACAGCAAGTTTAGTGCTAATATTTCTTTAAGAGAAGGCGAAACACCTATCAGAAGACGATTTAGGATAGGATTTGTTGCCATAATTCTTTTTTTCTATCCTCCTTTTTTCTATCCTCTGGGTGTATACATGATAATCAGTACACTCAGTAATGCTAAACAAACTCCCACCATATCGTAACGGTCTGGAGTCACTCCATCAACCTTCCAACCCCAAAGCATTGCCATTGCAATAAACACGCCGCCGTAGGCAGCATACACTCTACCAAAGTTCGCAGGCTGGAGAGTCGCGAGCATACCGTATAAAGCTAACCCAATAACTCCTGCAATGCCCCACCAGACAGGTTTTCCTTCTTTTAACCATTGCCAGACGAGATAGCCGCCACCAATCTCAAAGAAGCCAGCCCAGATGAAGTAAAGTAAGGACTTGAGTATTTCTTTCAATTGAGAACACCCTAGCTAATTGTTAAGATTGTTTACAAATTATAACTTGTCTCAAGTTTGTGTATTGGCAAGAGTATACGAAAACACAACAATTGTGACTTATTCTATCTTTTGGAAATGACATCCTGGTGAGATTTTCTGACATTATGAGAAGAATATGAAAATTTCAAATCGAGAAACTCCTGATGAGCGAAAAACACAGGCCCAGCCTTAGCGAGGTTCACCGCAGTATCAAAATTCCAAACAGCAGTAGCTTTTGGCGCAAAATGCTTGCCTATGGAGGACCAGGGTATTTGGTGTCAGTCGGCTACATCGATCCAGGTAATTGGGCGACTGACATTGCTGGGGGGTCAAAGTTTGGTTACACTTTGTTGACAGTGATTTTGCTGTCAAACCTCATGGCAATATTGTTGCAATCGCTATGTGTACGTTTGGGTGTTGCTACGGGGCGAGATTTGGCGCAGGCTTGTCGAGACTATTTCAGTCCACGGATCAGCTTTTGTTTATGGGTTCTGTGTGAGATTGGTATTGCGGCGTGTGACTTGGCGGAACTACTTGGAAGTGCGATCGCACTGCAACTTTTGTTTGGTATTCCTTTAGTTTGGGGAGTTTGTATCACTGCCCTTGATGTGCTTGTGTTGTTATTCCTGCAAGGAAAAGGCTTTCGTTATGTAGAAGCTTTGGTGATTATGCTGGTAGCAACTGTAGGCATCTGTTTCATAGCAGAAACTTTTTTTTCTCGACCTGATTTGAGAGGAGTTTTGTTGGGATATCTGCCCAACCGAGAAATTTTACAGAACTCAGAAATGCTTTACATCGCTATTGGTATTTTAGGGGCAACGGTGATGCCTCATAACTTATATTTACACTCTTCTATTGTGCAAACACGCGATTGGCAACCAACGGTTCAAAAGCAATGGGAAGCAATTAGATTTGGCACAATTGATTCAACAGTAGCTTTATCGTTGGCACTGTTTATTAACTCAGCAATTTTAATTGTGTCTGCCGCAACGTTTCATTTTTCTGGAAATCAAAATGTAGGAGAAATTCAGGAGGCTTATAAACTGCTTTCCCCATTATTAGGAGTGAGTGCTGCTAGTGCCATATTTGGCATCGCCTTACTTGCTTCTGGACAAAGTTCAACGCTGACTGCTACTTTGGCTGGGCAGATTGTCATGGAAGGATTTTTACAATTTAAGTTTCCTTCTTGGCTACGCCGTTTAGTAACCCGTCTGCTTGCTATTGTTCCAGCGTTGATTACAATTCTTATCTTTGGGGAAAATAGTACAAGCAGCCTCATAGTTCTTAGTCAAGTCATCCTCAGCTTACAGTTACCGTTTGCTGTGATTCCATTGGTAATGTTTACGAGTAACCGCCGCTTAATGGGTGAGTTTGTGAATCCACTATGGCTCAAATTTTTAGCCTGGGGAGTTGCAATTGTCATCGTCGGTTTAAATGTAGAGTTACTATCACAAACTTTTTTGGGTTGATTAGATCTTCTTAATTGATTTGATGCGTATACAATATTGGTAATAGGGAACACTTTTGTGCAAATCTAAGTAAGTCGGTGCAATAAAACTAAACTGTGTGAAGAAAAGTAAATAAGGCTCAAACTCTTACTCTCCCTGCTCGGGTACTCCCTGCCCCCTGCCTTAACAATAAGTTACCTGTAATAAACTAGGCTACAAACAAAAGTAGCAGTATTTTTGAATCATATCCAGATATCTTTCCATACTGGATATTTTCCTATCTCACTCAGTTGTCTCCTTATTGCCTACACTCAAACAACAGCCATGCTGGTCATTGACCCAGCTCAGACTTTTCAAAACGCCTAACTTCAAATCCCCGTAAATTTTCTGGTTCTTCGTATTCTATTAAAACTTTTTGAACCATAGCAGCGGGTGGTCCTTGGTAACACCAACGAATCATTTGTCCTACAACCGTTTGACTACCTTCAAACACTGCTTCCACGCGACCATCTGGGAGATTTCGTACCCAACCTGTCAATCCAAGTTGGATAGCTGTATCCACGGTGGAGTAGCGATACCCTACTCCTTGAACTCTTCCAGATATGAATACATGAGCGCGGACTTGCTTTGGGTGCGGTGTGGTATTCTGCATTAACTGGTCAAGTCTTTACTATTTTCAGTTTACCTTGTTTATGATCCACCAGAAAATTTTGAATTCCAACTAACTTGTGTATGTCTAACTTGCCACCACTGACAACAGAAACTATTTGGGCAATTCTGAATGAGCACATTGATGATGCTACAGTCAACCAATTGGTATGGCATTGCTTGGGGTATCGCTATGACTCCTCAACAGAAGAGTGGGATACTCACCAAGTCGCACCAGAATGGCGGGATGAGTACCCACAACCACCAGATTTTATCGATAGTCGCCCCGCAACTGTCAAGCTGACTCGTTCTATTCCTCAAGAGAACAAACAGTCATTGAAAGAAAAACTGGGTTTCAAAGGTTATAAAATTGGTGAATTTGGACCTCGGCAAACACGGAGGGCAACAGCGGCAAATTGGTTGTTAAGTTATATGCAACTCAATAGCATTGACTTCTGATTGGGCTGTTCGCGTAACGTCCCGCAGGCGTATTCCCAGGAATTTTAGGTGCTAAGGGCACAAAGTAATACTCTGTGCCCTCACAGCAAGGCTTTGTGTTTTACCCAATTGAAAACTGCTAATCACCAAGTGATTTACTCGGTACTTCAACTGCTGTCACATCAATTGTGCCTTCTGGAGTCAAGCGCTGAAAATGTCCCTGTTGCACCATCAACTGTTCCCCACAATTAGGACACTGCAACTGAGAGTGCTTTAAACCCGTAAATTGGTATCTACAAACGGGACATTGATCAGTGACCAAATTGTATTGCAGCCAGAAGCGAAACCCAAAAAAAATGAGAATGGGTGCCAACAACAATAGCCCAATAATAATCAGCAAGGAGTTAACCAACCAGCCCAAGCCTAATGACGCCAGCAACCATGTAATTGCTAGCAAGGTGAGCCAAGGGCGTAAATTAGATAGATTAAGCTGAAACGTTTTAAGGCTCATTTTTTAAATGTCTCTTGCTCTCCCTCTAGGATAGCGATTTTATTGACACAGTCCTAGTCATGCTTTGCATACAGTCACAAGCACAACGTCGGCACAAAATTCCATTCAAGCTAAAAAGTCAATAGTCACTTATTCATTCTTAATATAAATCAGTCACAAAACTCAACAAAGATGCAATGGTTAACTCATCCCCCGGCTATGAAATTTTCACTCCGTTTAATTTCATAAAAAGCCGGGGGGAAATCGAACTCATTAGTCCTTAGTCGCGAGTCTTAGTAGTTTTAGTTCCTAAGAGGAACCGCTGCGCTACATGATTTTTCGTATTTAATCATACTAATGACTAATGACCAATAACTAATGACTAAGGCGACAAGGCGACAATTCCTCCCCGCTCTAGAACGAACGGGGCAACCGAAGTCGCCTTCTGGTGACTATGAATTCTTGAGGGAAGACAAAAGCTGTTCTTTTAAGCGCAGCGCAAAAGTATGGATACCAAATAGAGCGATCGCCTGTTCTCGCAACCATCGTCCATCACAACGTTGGTCATCTCCTTTGAGTATTTCTATACAAGCTTGTGCCACTGCATTTGGTTCCCGGTGTGGCACTCGCCATCCCAGTGTACCATCCTGCAACGGCTCGGCTGACCCATCTGCATCACCGGACAACACGGGGACACCACAAGCCATCGCTTCTAGGTAGACAATGCCAAAACCTTCAGCAGAGGGCATTACGTAAGCATCAGCAAGACGGTAGTGTTCTACTAATTCTTGTGTGGGAACGAACCCAGCAAAGATAATGCGATTGCCAACCCCTAAATCTTGAGCAAGTTTGGCTAATCGAGGTTGATCATCGCCACGACCAATAACCAAATATTTTACCTCAGGGAAAACCTCAGCTATTTGTGGTAGCGCTTTAATTGTGACATCTACACCTTTATAAATATCACCAGACCACAGTCGCGCCACGGTCATCAGTACTTTTGCTCCTGTCAAATCATAGCGTTCTAACAACGCTGTCGATTTTGTTCCTGGAGTAAAGTTATTACCATTCACAGCACAAGGTAATAGTTTGACTTTGTTAGGGTCAAGGTTATTGACAGCACACGCTACTTGACGAGTGTAACGACTTACTGTCCAAATGTGCGCTGCTTTTTGCAAACTAAACTTCGTAAGGGTTGGTAACGCCTCCCAAACTTCTTTACCATGAGTCATAACTGTGTAAGGTATTCCCAAAGGTTGACACAACAAACCAACTAAGGGGGCAAGGTTTACATGACCGCAGAAAACGTGACTTGGTCGGTGGCGCAACAGATGGGAAAGTAATGCTAGAGTGATTCTGATTCGTCCCAGTTGAGGAGACTGGGATTTGAAGTAATGAAATTTTAAACGTTCTGACTCAAAAGGATTTGAGCAGCTATGACTATCTCTGAGTAAAAATACTTCTGCATAGAAAGGTTCGTCAAGTGCTAGGTAGGCTCGAAAAATATCCTTTACATATGATTGAATTCCGCCTTCTCCCTCAAAAACTTCTAGGAACACGAAGACTTGATTTACTTTAGTGTTGGAATTTTGACTGAAATCTATACGTTTTTCTGTGAGAAATTTATCCATAATTGACTACTTTGCTTCGAGATTAACTTTCTCAAACTACTATTTTGTAGTCAATTTCATTGAAAACTCTTACGACTGCCCCTGTAAACCATACTTGACGATGAGCAAGCAATTTCTCCCATCTGCACCACGTTCATAGACAACGTGGTCAGCCAAACGCCGCAGAAGAAACCATCCATATCCTCCTACTTGAAGTGTACCTGGCTCTGGTTCTTCAAGCGCATCAGGATTGAAAGGTTTTCCATAATCCCAGATTCTCATCTCCAACCGATCCATCCATAAAGAAACATCAATTTCTATGGCTGTTTCCGGAGGTAAAGCATGATGAGCGTGACGTACGGCGTTGGTAAAGCCTTCTGCTAATGCTAGGTTGAGGCGATAGAGTTGACTTTCTGACCAACCAAGTTGAAACAAGTGTTGTAGACAAAATCGTTCAAACCATTGTTGCACCTGATTTAGAAGCTTCAGTTCGCTCTTCACCGTCAGATGGTCTTGCTGCACGATGCTTAGCATTGACCTTGACTTATGATAAGTGAGTGAAAAATGTTTGTACCTTTTGTATACTACAGATTTTATATTCTGCAATATAGTGTCCATACAAAATTTAAATCCGAAATGCAACCTGGTTAATGAAAGTTAACGCCTGTTTATTTATCAAGAAAAGCACACCTTGTACTTTTCCAGAAACAAAGATTTTCAAAGAACTTTGTGTGGACGCTTTATCGCTATCATGACCGGGGATTTTAAGAAGATTTCGCCTCTTATATCCCAACTGCTTTGGTTCCCAGCACACCACATGGTGCCCAAGTCGGCTGAGTATTATTTCTTTATTAATTAGAGTGTTGGGTTCCTATGCTGCAATCAACGCGTAGGTTTCCACCTTTTTAGTGACGCAATCTATTTTAGCGTATTTTTTGACAAAACTGAAGCCGAGCCCCTGGTTTCTCTCGCCAGTGCAGGTTCACCTATTTGAAGAAAGTTTGAGGTTGGATATCGAACCTCAAACTTGGTAGCTAATGCAATGCCCGTATTTTTTTAGGTAACTAATTTAGAACAGTCCAAAGGTAAAGGACTTATCTATTGGGAAAGTTGCACCAATTCCCAACCATAAAGTCACCAAGGTACCAAATAAGAATACCGTAGTTGCTACTGGACGGCGGAAGGGGTTTTGAAACTTATTCACGTTCTCAATAAAGGGAACGAGCATCAGTCCTAGAGGTACCGAACCCATCAGTACCACCCCTAAGAGCTTGTTAGGAACTGAACGCAAAATCTGAAATACGGGATAAAGATACCACTCTGGTAGAATTTCCAGCGGTGTAGCGAAGGGATTCGCTGGTTCCCCATTCATGGCAGGATCTAATACAGATAAAGCCACGATACAAGCAAAAGACCCCATAATCACAATTGGGAAGACGTACAGCAGGTCATTAGGCCAAGCTGGTTCGCCGTAGTAATTGTGACCCATGCCTTTTGCTAGTTTGGCTCTTAACTTTGGATCGCTCAGGTCAGGTTTTTTCTGTGTCGCCATTTTTTAATGTGCTCTCCTGCTGAAATTAATTTCAAGCTTTTGTCAAAACCATAATAAGTGTGGGCATTAACTTTTAGCTTAAGATGCGAGTGAAGTGCTCTTCTACCTGTTATGTTTAGCCTTTAACTTTCCATAAGTTTAGAACAAATGACTCGATCTTGAAACTAACAGTTTATGCCCAACCGTTCACAACTTGCGATTACAATGGGCCGGAAATCCCTTGTTTACGAATCATCAAGAAGTGGAATAGCATGAAGACGGCAATTAGCCAAGGCAGCACAAAGGTGTGTGCGCTGTAGTAACGAGTCAGTGTCGCTTGACCAACGCTGGAGCCGCCACGTAGTAAGTCAGCCATCAGGGTACCGACCACGGGAATTGCTTCTGGTACACCACTTACAATTTTCACCGCCCAGTAGCCAACTTGGTCCCAAGGCAATGAATAGCCAGTCACACCAAAAGAAACTGTGATCACAGCTAGAATCACACCACTCACCCAAGTCAATTCGCGGGGCTTTTTAAACCCACCCGTCAGGTAAATCCGGAAAACGTGCAAAATCATCATCAGCACCATCATACTGGCAGACCAGCGGTGGATGGAACGAATGAGCCAGCCAAAGTTCACATCATTCATGATGTGCTGCACCGAAGAATAAGCTTCAGCAACAGTTGGTCTGTAGTAGAATGTCATGGCAAATCCAGTCGCGAACTGGATAAGAAAGCACGTCAGAGTGATTCCACCCAAGCAGTAGAAGATATTGACGTGAGGAGGGACATACTTGCTGGTGACGTCCTCAGCAAGCGCTTGAATCTCCAAGCGCTCCTCAAACCAGTCGTAAACATTAGCCATACAAGCTCAGGTTCCTAAAAATCGATTCGCGGTTGATAAACTTCCCAAATTGTTTCAGCTTTGGGATTTTAGTTAAACAGGCATTTGCTCGTTTCTTTTTGAGCAGTCAGAATGTTAAAAGTTTAAAAAAAACTTTACACTCTGAAAAGAGGGTATGTATTGCGTTCTCTTTGGCGTCAAACACACAGTGGTGGTGGACACAATGTCGATTTTATCTTTTTGGAAGTAGAATGTGCGCTCTTTAATTTTGATCTTGACTGAACAATTAGATGAGAGCAATGCACCACTTCTATAAAAAAAGTAACATAGTCGAGAGACAGATTTCATCAAAAAGTAAAGACGCTTAGGCAAACTCTGGCAATTTGGGTTGAAAGTGGAAGTAAAAATGGGATTCATGCAGAAGAAAGTTTTTCGGGCGGGATTATCCCTGTTATTAGCGTTTTGGGTAGGTTTTTGCGGTTTTTGTCAACCTGCCTCAGCTTTGAGCGACGAACAAAAGCTAGTAGCACAAGTGTGGAGAATTGTTAATCGGACATATTTGGATGAAACATTTAATCATCAAAACTGGGCGTCGGTACGGCAAAAGGCTCTGGCAAAGCCGCTCAAAGATGACCAATCTGCTTATTCAGCAATTCAAAACATGCTCCAGAGTCTTGACGACCCTTTTACCCGTTTTTTAAATCCAGAACAGTACCGCAGTCTACAGGTCAATACTTCTGGGGAACTCACAGGAGTTGGATTGCAAATCGCTCTCAATGCCGAGACGGGTTTATTAGAGGTTGTAGCCCCCATAGCAGGTTCACCAGCAGAAAAAGCCGGAATTAGACCGCGCGATCGCATCTTAAAAATTGAGGGTATCTCCACAGAAAAACTTACCCTTGACGAAGCTGCAGCCAAAATGCGGGGAGCGATTGGTAGTTCTGTCACTTTGTTCATGCAACGAGACAAGGAAGAATGGCAAGTTCAACTGGTGCGCGATCGCATTGCACTCAACCCAGTCGTAGCAGAATTACGCTCTTTCCCTCAAGGAAAGTCTATCGGCTATCTTCGCCTCACACAATTTAATGCTAACGCTCCTATGGAGTTAGCACATGCCATTTCCAGTTTAGAAAAAAAAGGGGCTGATGCCTACATTCTCGATTTGCGAAATAACCCAGGCGGACTATTACAAGCTGGAGTTGAGATTGCCCGCTTGTGGTTAGAATCTGGTACCATTGTTTACACAGTGAATCGTCAAGGCACTCAGGGGAGCTTTGAAGCATTTGGCCCAGCCATGACTCGTGATCCACTAGTGGTTTTGGTCAATCAAGGAAGCGCCAGTGCTAGCGAGATTCTTGCTGGTGCGTTGCAAGATAATGGTCGTGCGACTTTAGTAGGAGAAACCACCTTTGGCAAGGGTTTAATCCAGTCCTTATTTGAATTATCCGATGGTTCTGGCTTAGCTGTCACTATTGCTAAGTATGAAACCCCCAACCACCGTGATATCAATAAACAAGGTATAAAGCCAGACAAATTGATTTCCTCTGAACCAATCACTCGCGAACAAATTGGCACAGAAGCAGATGTTCAATATCAAGCAGCTATAAAATTTTTGGCGAAAAACTCTGTAGTAGCAGGCGCAGCATAGTGTGGGTTAGGGGAGATGAGGGAGTGCGGGAGTGTGAGAAAATATCAATACCTCCTACTGTTCCTCTTTCCTTCCCTCCCCATCTTTCTCAAAGTAGGGGTTGTACTTGTCCTAAAGCCGTTAAATCCAAAGAAGCCAAACGCGTATAAGCATTATCGATAACACGCTTTCCCCGGAGAAAGCCTGTGTTAGCGCCAGGGCAAATGTATTGTAGTGTTTCTGGCGTGAACCGCTCTAATAGTAACTTGACACTTTTGATTTGTCGGAACCAGTGAAAAGTTTTAGCCCTTCGTAGGGGTACAGGTTCACCTTGCTGGTTGGGAAGGATATGACGTCCGGTAAATAGTACGCCGCCTCGCTCTTGGTAGTATAGACTTGATGAGCCAGGAGAATGACCAGGTGTCCAAATTAATTGCGCTGTTGAATTTAAGGTAAAATCTATATTAAAGGTAGTTACATCTACTCCTGGTAATAGGTAAGCTTCTTGCTCCTGAATCAAAACTTCACAATTGAAAGTTTTCTGAATTTCTGCTGTTTTGCCAATAGCGCCTCGATGAGTCAGAAATAGGTGGCGCACTCCTCCATGCGATCGCAAAAAATCTTGATGAATTTGATCCCAAGCTGGACAATCTATCAGAATATTGCCTTCGTTTCTTACAATAAAATAAGCAGTCCCCCCTAATGTGTCTCTGTTTGGTGGAAATGCAAAAATTGTACTTAGCGCCAAATCCGAGCGGGGGTTTTCACAAATCAGACCTTCGTTAGAGAAGACCGCTCGTGGTAGCTTTGCCGTATAATTATTTGACTCTTGAGGCAAGGAACACATGGGAAAAACTGTTAGATGAGGAGTTGTCGAAAATCAGGTGACAGTGTTGGACAATTGAAGTAGAAACGCAAAATTTCCCAGGACTGTTGACTGTTGTCATAAAAATTGAATTTTGGGGGCATATGCTTGTGGTTGGGGCTGCAAAGCGCTTGACGACAAGCAAGATTTAACATATTAATACAACTGAAAGTCACATGAATTTTTGGTTTCTTCTTCTACTGGGACTAATCACTTATTTGATGGTGCAGCGCAGTGTTGCTCAAATCACCAGAACGCCTGTGTGGCTCTTGTGGTTAGTACTCATGATACCAGCACTGCTATGGACAACTTGGACAATAGTATACGGGGCAAAACAACCTCCGCCAAGAGCGTTGATGATTTGGCCATTAATTATCTGTCCTCTGTTATACTGGGTATTGTTTCAGTGGGGGCGTCGCTCGCTAAAGGGAACTCATACTGAACCACAAAAAGTACCACAATTACAACCGGATATACATAATATCGCAGAACCAGCACCAGTGCGTCCCATTGAGCCAACGGAAGAAACCCAGCTAAGAAATTGTTTTCCCTGGTCTGTATACTACATTCAAAACATTGAGTATCGACCCCAGGCAGTCATCTGTCGAGGTCAATTGAGGACGACACCAAACAACGCCTACGAGCGGATTAAGGCAAATGTTGAAAAAGAATTTGGCGATCGCTTTTTAATTATCTTTCAAGAAGGTTTTACTAATAAACCTTTCTTTGTGCTTGTTCCTAATCCTCAATTGGCAAAAGCTAACAGTCGCGGTCAACAAAAGATAACACGACCAGGATTAGCGCTCATACTCCTAGCACTGACATTGGTAACGACTACCTTGGTGGGTGTGCGATTTGCTGGTGTCAATTCTACAATGCTTGCATCCAACCCAGCCGAACTTCTCAAGGGATTGCCTTATGCCTTAGCCTTGATAACGATTCTGGGTACGCACGAACTTTGTCACTACTTAACGGCACGATTCTACAAAATTCGTTCAACCCTGCCTTACTTTATCCCAATGCCTTTCTTCTTGGGAACCTTCGGTGCATTTATTCAAATGCGTAGTCCAATTCCCAACCGCAAAGCTTTATTCGACGTCAGTATCGCAGGACCCCTTGCTGGCTTTATCATGACCTTACCACTTCTGGTATGGGGTTTGGCTCATTCCGACATAGTTCCCCAGCCAGAAAAAACAGGATTGCTCAACACAAATGCCCTCAATCCCCAATATTCAATTTTACTGGCGTTACTTTCAAAGCTAGCTTTGGGAAGTCAGCTAACATCAAACTCAGCTATTCATATGCATCCAGTGGCAGTCGCTGGTTTTTTAGGATTAATTGTAACAGCACTGAATTTAATGCCAGTAGGACAACTGGATGGAGGTCACATAGTCCATGCGATGTTTGGACAAAGAACAGCAGTGATTATTGGTCAAATTTCTCGCTTGTTACTGCTGCTACTTTCTTTGATACAGCCAGAATTTTTTCCGTGGGCACTTATCTTATTGTTCTTACCATTGATTGATGAACCTGCTTTGAATGATGTCACAGAACTTGATAATAAGCGTGATATAGCGGGATTGCTAGCAATGGCTTTGTTAGTCATCATTGTACTACCGTTACCGCAAGTACTTGCTAGCTTGTTACATATTTAACAACTGAAGCAAACCTAGAGGACTGCCGAGTCCCAAAAGCTACTCAAACAAATCCAGAAACAGCAGTCCTCACCACTAGTACCGCAAAGCGGAAGTCAAAAGTCAAAAGTATTATGGAACGGGCTTTTTAGGAATTTTAAATGGTGAACCAGCGCTGCAGGAGGGTTTCCCTCCGTAGGCGACGGGCGTTCCCGAAGGGTTGCCCTATTTACGCCGCTCTGTACTAGTTACTTTTAATCCAATCTCGAAGCGCACGAATCACAGTATTTTCGTTTTGAGTTTGGCGCTGTTGCAAAAATTGATTGAGCGCTTGTGCAGATACCTTGGGAAAAGCAAGGCTAAATTCTGATTCAACATAGTCTCGATGAGACGCATCTATTTGCAGGTGATAAATTTTTAATCCCTGTTTTTTGGTGTAGCACCAAACTTCAGGAATGCCTAGGGCAAGGTATACTCCAATTCTGTGGGTAGAAGGACTCGTAATATCCACTTCAATAACCAGATCGGGCGGCAAATCTTTAGGAATTTCAGGATCGAGTCCTTGGAGTTGATTGGCGTTCTGAATATAAAAACAAGTATCCGGTTCTGCGCCTTTATCAAGATCCTCCCTGTCTAGAGTTGTTGATCCCAAATCAATAACATTTAATTCCAGTTCTTCTGTCAGAGTTGTGACAATTCTTGCCAACAGCCGATTAATAATTTCGTGGAGTTTGGATGGCATCTTAATTTGGAGGATTCCCTGATCATAGGTCAGACGGGCAGCACGGTGGTCACCCATGTCAGTCAATAGGGCTTTGTAAGTTTGCCAACTCACATTGGGGAGGACAACATTTTGGGTGACTTTGCCTTGAAAGTCTTCCAGTTCAAGCTCACTCACTTGTGTGGAAATCATCACCATATGTGCTGTCTCCCTAGTTAAGACTATATTATCAGAGCGTTTTCTCTCGGGTCTTTATCTATTATCCACGGTTCAAAAGTGCATGATGTCATCCATTCCGAGAAGCGATTGCGCTTTTGTGCTGACGGAGGTTTTATCTTTAATTGGAATAGTATCAAACAAAATGCTTGTGGATTGATCGCAAGAGTCACAAATATTGCTAAATAGTTCAACCTATAAAAATCTAAAATGTAGGGTGCGTTAACGAAGTGTAACGCACCCTACGGAAATCTTATGTTTAATTTGGTTGACTTACTTACTAGCTTGCCAAATAGGGGAATTCTCGTACTCGCAGCAGTACTTTTGTATGCATTGTGATCCTCTCTTACCTCACCGACTTGAGGCTATCAACTTGCTTGGTAAACAAATTGCTGAAAATGCTCATGACAGTACGATTACGTACCTTAATATTTGCACTTATTGACATCCCTGATTGCAGAGGTAATTCCTGATTGTTAATACGCAAAAATTGTTTATCTAAGCGTATTTTAGCAGGAAAACTCTCATATGGACGAACTTGTTCAGGTGGCAAGGCATCAGAACCAATCCAAACTAACTCACCTTTAATATCGCCAAACTCACTAAAGGGGAAAGAGTCAATTCTAATGTTGACTTTCATTCCTTTTCTCACAAAACCAATGTCTTTATTGGTGAGAAAAACTTTAGCCGTGAGAGCTTCATCAGGGACAATTTTGAGCACTGGTTGACTAGAACTAGCAACAAATCCGGGAGACTTGGCTTTGAGGTCGAAAACAATTCCATCAGATGGAGCACGCAGTTCTTGATATTGTAAAGTGACTTGAGCTTGGCTAATCTGACTGTCAATTTCAGTAATCTGCTTCTCATTTTCTATGATTGCTTTGTTCAAGTCTCTATCAACAGTTGCAATTTGTTTTTCGTTGTCAGCAATTTTTGTGAGTAAATCCTTTTTTGCTCCAGACATTGTATTTAGGAGCTTTTCTTTTGATTGGGCGATCGCATATTGTAAACGCGCTTGCTCCTGCCTTAACTGTTCCATTTCAGCTTGCTGCTGACTGACTTCCTGTTTTTGCTTGAGGTATTGTACGCGAGAAATTCCTCCTTGTTTAGCAAGTGGTTCAATACCATTAAGAATGGTCTGACTAACATCTTTAACTTGTTTAGCAGAGGAGAACTGAATTTGCGCTTGACTAAGCTGTCTTTCTAATTTTTCTGTTTCCAATTTAGCATCTGCGAGCCGAGAATTTAATTCTGCTTTGCTAAATTCTAAACGAGCTTCTTCCTCTGGCGCTAACTGATGATTTTGAGAGTTTTCACTCAACTGAGCACGATACAATCGATTTTCGGCTATCAGCGCTATTCGATTTTTTGTCAAAGAAGCGATCTCTGGAGGGAGATTAGTTCGCTCAATGAATTGCGGATTTGATAAAGCATTTTTCGCAACAAGTTGGGTACGGTAAAATTGAACTTCCTGCATTAATGTGTTGCGAACTTTCTGTAGAGAAAGCAGTTGCGATCGCGCTGTCGTTGGATCTAGCCTTAACAGTACATCACCACGGTGTACCTTTTGCCCATCCTTAACATAAACAGCTTTCACAACCCCGTTCACAGGTGTTTGTATTTCTTTTACTGTATCTTGCGGTTCAAGCTTCCCTTGAGCTGGAACTGCTTCGTCAATTTTGGCAAAATTTGCCCAAATCACTACCAAAGTTGTCATTCCCAACAGTCCCCAAAGAATCACCCGTGAGAACAAAGGCGACTGTTTCAGCACAACAGATGGTGTAGATTCGTTCTGTTGGACAATTTGTACAGGTACTTTAATCTCAGTGTCTAGTATTTTTCCAGAGACAACACGTTTGTGATCAAGTTTCATTGTTTTCAATTCACTCATAGCCGTAGTTTTTATCAGTTATCAGTTATCAGTTATCAGTCATCAGTCATCAGTTATCAGTTATCAGTCATCACTGTTCCCTGTTCCCTGTTCCCTGTTCACTGTTCCCTGTTCCCTGTTCACTGATTTAAAGTTGTGCTTCTTGTTGTTGATAAAGGCAGTAGTAACGTCCCTTTTGCTCCATCAGTTCATTGTGGGTTCCTTGTTCTGCAACTAACCCTTTTTCTAGTAGCAAAATGATGTCAGCGTTCTTGATTGTACTTAAACGATGGGTAATAAAAAACACTGTTCTTCGTCTAAATGCTTCTGCCAAGTTGTCACAAACTTGCCGTTCAGATTGATAATCTAGAGCACTGGTTGCTTCGTCGAGAATCAACAAGCGAGGGTTTTGTAAGACTGTACGAGCAATAGCAATACGCTGTCGCTGTCCTCCAGATAAGGATGAGCCTCTCTCTCCAACTCTGGTGTTATAGCCATTGGGCAAAGACATAATAAAGTCATGAGCTGCAGCAACTTTGCTTGCTGTCATAATTTCATCAGTTGTGGCGTCAGGATTTGTCAGTGCAATATTTTCCTGTATGGTTCCGTCAAACAAAAGTGAGTCTTGAAGCACCATGCCAATCTGACGACGCAGGGAGTAAAGTTCTATTTTGGAGATGTCGTAGCCATCGATGAAAATTCTGCCAGACTCTAAGTCATACAGTCGTGGTAAAAGTTTCATCAAAGTGCTTTTACCAGAACCACTTTGTCCGACAATACCAACAAATTTTCCGGTTGGGAAATCCAGGTTAATATTATTCAACTGAAGTGGAGCAGTTGGTGTGAAGCGAAAGCAGACGTTTTCATACTTGACAGTACCATCAATAGCAGGTATAGGAATGTTTTGACTGTCTTCATCAACTTCTGAGGGAGTATCCAAGATATCTGCAAGGCGTTCTAGAGAGAGAGCCGTTTGTTGGAAGTTCTGCCACAATTGGGTTAATCGTAATAAAGGAGCGGTGACGTAACCAGAAATAATCCGAAAGGCAATGAGTTGTCCTAAAGTGAATTGTCCTTTGAGGACTAAGTAGGCTCCTACCCATAACACAAGTAAGGAAGAGACTTGGTTAAGAAAATTGCTGGTGACACTAGCAGCCGTGGAAGTGACAACAGTTTGGAATCCAGCGGTGACATAATTACTGTAGTATTCTTGCCACCGCCAGCGCGATCGCAATTCAATATTTTGGGCTTTGACTGTTTGAATACCTGACAGCGCCTCGACTAAATAAGATTGTGTTTCAGAGTAACGTTCAGCCTTAAAACGCAGTTGACGGCGCATGATTGAGGAAAAAACTATCGTCAGAAAAGCAAACAAGGGTACAATCGCCAAAGCTACAAGAGTCAAAATCCAACTGTAAACCAGCATCACCGCGATGTAGATTGTCGAAAAAACTGCGTCCAACACAACTGTTAAAGCAGTTCCTGTCATAAAAGAGCGAATGTTTTCCAGTTCACTGGCGCGAGTGGCTAACTCCCCAACAGGACGTCGTTCAAAATAGCGCAAGGGTAAACGAAACAAACGGTCAATAATTTCAGAGCCTAAAGTCAAGTCAATCCGGTTAGTCGTATCAACAAAAAGATAGGTGCGGACACTCGTTAAAAGTCCTTCAAAAACAGCCATGATTAAGAGCAAAATCCCCAATACGTTCAGGGTTTCAAAGCCGTTCTGAATAATCACTTTGTCGATAATGATCTGGATGATTAAGGGATTAGCCAGACCAAACACTTGGACAAAAAAGGAAGCAATCAGAACTTCCAAGAGAACTTTGCGATATTTCAGCAAAGAAGGGACAAACCAACTTAAACTAAATCGCTTTCTAGGAGTATACTTGGCAACTTTCAGCAGTAAAACCTGACCTTCTTGACCCCAATTTTCAACAAAATGATCAGGATCTTGCTGGACAATCCCAACTTCTGGTACTCCCAGGACTAGCTTTTTCTCGCTAATTTCATAAACGATAGCGAAAGTATCTTGCCAGCGAATCATAGCTGGAGCTTGCAGTTTTGTGATTGCTTTTGCTGACACGTTTATCATTTGAGTATTTAACCCAATGAGTTCACAAACAGCACCGCAAAGCTGTAGTGAAAGAGTTTGAGTGCGCGAAATCTGGTTGTTGAGGATTTGATCAATCACATCCCGGCGAAAGGGTATATTTAAATGCTGGCTCAGCATTTGGAAGCAAGCTAAAGTCGCCTTTAGAGGACCTCTACCATGAACATGAGGATATTTTGGCTGTGATTGAGTATCTGATGGTTTTTCTAACCTACGAGGATGCTCTGGTGCTAATGGTACTTGTTGTAGTAAAGGGTCTATCCTTAAGGAATCTTTGGTTCTAGATATAGATGCAGAGGCAGAAAGGGTTGCCCGAGGCAAACCGACTAAGCGAACATAACCAAAAGTTTGTACCTCTAGATACGTCATGGCATCGTTTAGTTGTAAGCGGGTTCCCACAGGAAAATCTTTAAGTATCCCACCACTGACAAACCACACCAATTGAGGATCTAGCTGATCCAAAGGTATTGTCTCTTCTAGGAACGTGCAGACAACTGCTTCGTCTAAAACTTTGAGAGTCAGTTCTTTGATATCTGTCGCACCATATGAAGCCAAGACAGTTTCACTATCAGCTCGCTTTGCTAACTCAGTACTCAGTAGTTCAAAAACTTCAACCGCAGTACAGCGATTTTCAAAACAAATAGAAATAGCAGGAGAATGACTCAGCAACGCTAAAAACTCTGTGGCGCTTAGAGTCAGACAAATGGTTTCTGTAGAGGCTATGACTGTTTCGCATGGAATCCCTCTTATTAAACTAGTCCAACCCAGGATTTCTCCTTTTTGAACTAATTGCAGCGTTTCAGGCATCTGAGCATTCGGGTCATAACCCAGCAAGCGGGCTTGTCCTTGATAAATGATAAATATTTGAGAAGGCATTTGTTCCCGCACCAAAACGCTCTGACCCATGTGGTAGCGTAACATCTCAAACTTTGGAACTAATTTTGCCAGTTCTTGTGTCGGCAGTTGATTGAAGGGAAATAATTCAGAGATGAACTCTTGTATGGAAGCAGTATAAGTCATGCGATTTTGGATAAGTTACTAGTCCTTAATCATTGGTCAGAAATCAAAAGTCTTGGACTTTTGAGTGTTGACTTGCACCCTCCTACCTCCGGGTATGCGCACACAGGAGACGCTAAGAGTGAGCGCGCAGCGTCTGGTGGAGAAGATACGCCAGTCGCCTGCGCCAGGGTTACCCTACCAAGAGCGCCGCTGGTCTCACCTTTGGTCTTACTTTGTGGAAACTCCATCTTGTGACTGAGATGAAGAAGAGATATGACCTGATAAAGTGATAAGACAAGTTAAAGGTCAGAAGATAAACTAATTGTTTGTTCTGCTTTTTGAGCCACGTTTGAAACACTTATTCTGCCAGCCATTGTGCAAAGATGAATTTTTCTAGTCGTATAAGCACAAACCAACCTCCCATGTGAGTCGAACGTCAAAGTTGACATGGTTTACAAAATTGAAGGTATATGCACCAATACCGAAAGCGCGAAAGTTCTCAGTAGTTCTCTTTCCTGCTGTGTTACTCGCTCTTTTAATTGGTGTGTGGCAGATTTAAACGACCCTGACTAGTTTTTGGTAGGCACTTGTGGCGTAGACTTTATTTCTACTTTGTCAGGAATGAAAACCTTTTACAATATCTTCACTATCTTAAGGTGATTTCAGGCAGATTGTAACGTCAAAATACTATTGATTTCTCAAGGATTTCATCAATCTTTCAGTACTTTTACTGTAGAATCATATATTTTTTACTTAAAAAATAAAATTAATAATTCTGTACAAACTTAACCAAAACTATAGCCCCTATTAGCAGGGGCTAGTGAAATCAGATCTGGAATCACCGTAAGGTGCTTGTAACTTATACAACTTAACTGGATGCTGAGTTAGTTGCCTGAGAAACTTTCGCTGTAGGTTGACCTCCACCCATGCGAATTTCAGAAGTGAATGAAGCTGTGCTAAAACCATCAACACGTTTCACCACACTCACCCGCATCCGCAAATTGGGACTGGCAAACCACAGGCGTTCCTCATAGCACACGGTTTCGTACTCTATTGTTAAGGTCAATGCGTCATCACTGCCTATTTTGTAGCGTCCAACAACTGGGGGTTTCCCAGGAGAATCCATTGCCCGCAGGAATTTGCCTTCATTGGGATTATCTTGATCTGGAATAGCAACGAATACTGTAGAACCAGTCTGTTTTTTTTCATTCCCTGCCATAGTGGCATTCCAAGTCACTTTGGCACCGTAACAACTGGGGCTATGGTCAACATTGTACTGTTGGCACAGTTTTACTACTTCTGGATCATTACTACTCAGTGTTTCTATGATTGTGTCTGATTTGCCGTTTTCTGATTGCTTACAAGCCAAATCATGACTGGTACGATGGGAAAACCATTTACCAGCGATTAACTGAAAAAACTCTTCAATATTCATTAATGAAATTACCTTGCCTCAAAATCTTTTTTATTTCACTTCTTCCAAGGTAGCAGGAGGGAGTCACCCCCAAAGCAATTCGCTCATTCAAAATTCGCTCATGGACTGCGTCCCGCTGCGCTAACAAAATTCAAAATTTTTGAATGGCTTAATCTGCTTCCTCCAAGCGTTTCAGGGAAATTCTCGCCGCTTCAGCAACGTGGTTATGGCTATCTTTTTCCAGGTATTTTAAAGCTGAAATACTTTTTGGACTGGGAAGATGACCTAAGGCTTCTGCAAGACGCTGACGCACTAACCAATCATCTGATTGGGCAAAGCGCAAAATGAGATCCACAGACTCGATATCTTTGATTTCTCCTAATGCAGCGATCGCCGCTTGTTGTAAAATGACTTCTTCACTGTCCAATGCTTTTATGAGGATTTCACGGGCACGACTGTCTTTGAGATTACCAAGTGAAACAGCTGCGCTAAACCGTACTAACCAATCAGTATCTTCATAAAATATTCGCATTAGGGGTTCAACAGCTCTAACATCACCTAAATATCCTAAAGCACCTGCAGCATCCGCACGTATACCATAATCCGGGTCAGTTTCTAGGATTCGCACCAAAATTGAGTAACTTTCTTCTGTTTGCTTGACTCCCAAGGCAAAGATTGCCATTGATCTCAGTTGCAGAGACTGGTCATCCAGGACTTTTTTAATCAAAGGGAGTGCGTCCTCTGCTGCAATATGCCTCAATGAGGCGAGGGCTACCATGCGATCGCGCAAATTTGAACTTTCTAACTGGGTGGAAATTTCCTGTAAGCTTGGGACTGCCATCTTCTTTACTTAAATGAGTTTTCCTATTTTTCTTCATATTAAGTATCATTACAAATTCTCAGACAGATTCGTTAAACGCAGGAGTAAGTAAATCCGTACCAAGTTGATTTGAAAATCTAACTACAGGATTAGTAACTGTAGTATGACAAAATGTTACTCTTTTAAAAATCAAAACAAGTTCGTAACAAAATATTTACATCTTTGGATCACGCAAAGTTAAAACCCATGAAAACCCAACAAAATCAACACTTTTTTGGTAAAACACTTGGTATAGCGATCGCTACAGCCAGTCTTTTGATCAGCACTCCAACTTTCGCCCAGACTCCCTCAGCTTCACCAACCAAACCAGCCACGTCAGGTGCTCCAACTACTGGAACAACTGGTGCAGGTACAGTTGTCGATGTTGCCAGCTCCAATAGTTCTTTCAAAACCCTGACCAAGGCTTTGAAGGAAGCTGGTCTTGTAGAAACCCTATCTGGAACTGGTCCATTTACCGTGTTTGCACCCACGGATGCTGCATTTAATAAGCTACCAAAGGCGACTTTGCAAAAACTACTCAAGCCAGAAAACAAGGCAACTTTGACCAAGATTTTGACCTATCATGTCGTGTCTGGTGCACTTGATTCCAAAAGCCTCAAGTCCGGTCCGGTTAATAGCGTTGAAGGTAGCCCACTTAACGTTAAAGTTGGCAAAGGTGTAACGGTGGATAAAGCAAAAGTCACCAAACCAGATGTCACAGCTAGTAATGGCGTGATTCACGCGATTGATACAGTGCTTATTCCTCCAGGCGTGAAGCTGTAGTGTTTGCGCTACAACCTCTAACGACATAGAGAACGATACATCTCGGCTTGGAGTTCAGCCTTTACCCCGTGTTCTCAAAAAAGGGCTAGAGGCGTAGATACAGGTTATATTGCGTACGAAGTGCGTTGTAACCAATGCCATATTCAGCTTAGTTGTTCTGACGTTCCTTGAGTTGCAGTAAAATTTACGTGTGCATTTCGCGGCTAACTGTGTAGAAAGACGGTGACACCAAGCCAGAAATTAAAGCGATCAGATCTGGCTATGTCTTGAGCTTACACACTAGTGATCCAGTTTTGTCCACAGATTGGTGTAAACGCTATACACCAATCTCGAACAAAAATTCGTTGTTTTTCAAAACCTTATGGTATAAACCTTTGATGCAACAACCCCAATTAGCACGAGCAGACCTAAGGCTCTGCGAAAATAATTAACGCCTTGAAATAATTCCTCCCACGCCCAAGTAAACAAGGAGCCAAAAGCCACAGCGTCTAACACTGTATTGATTTCGCCGCTTGTAAAAATTAGTTTCAGTAAACTAGCTACACCCCACACAATAAGGGGTGGGTTTGGTGGCTGAGCCACAACAATCTGACCTTCGCTGTCGCGGAAGATTTTATCGAATAATGTATTTTCCATTGTTTGGATGCCCGCGATTGCTGCGCGGTTTATAAGACCTATAACCAAATCTACATCAGAAACTGATGTGGAATCAGAAGAATTTAACGCGACTTGGGAAGATATTGGAACAACTATCAGAGAATAATCAGCTAAACATCTGTATTCTCTACTCTGTTTTGACGTTCCTTAAGCTGCAGTAAGATTTGCGCATGCATCTCGCGGGTAATTGGGTAAAAATACGTTAAAACGACGCCACAAACTAATGCGATCGCTGGTATCGGACCAATAGAGAAGCGAATGACTTCTAACACCGAATCTGGTTGAATTGGTATCGGAATTTCGTTTGTGGGTTTAATATAACCACCGGTACCCAATTGTTGTAAAACAACGTTAACTGCAATCCCCAAACAGATTTTTTGCACAAATACTATGAAGCTATAAAAAATGCCTTCCCGCCGCTGTCCTGTTTTTAATTCATCCAGTTCAATCACATCAGGTAACATTGACCAGGGAATAAGATAAGCAATGGATACGCCAAAACCTGCCATGACTGCTAAAAAGTACATCAACACAACTTGACCAGGCTGTACGAAAAAGAGTCCTACCTGAGCGATAATCCACAAACTCATACCCATATAGTACACGGCTTGTTTGCCATAACGGCGACTGATGGCACTCCAAACAAATAGCATAGACATAGCAGTGCCTTGCACCGCCAAAAGCACTAAGCTAATATGCCATTGTGGAAGGCGCATCCAACTGGTGACAAAGTAAGGGATAATACCAGCCGTTAGCTGGACAGCTAACCAAGAACATAGATAAATCCCCACCACAAATAAGAAAGCGCGATTTGTAAAAGCAATTTTGAGTTGCTGCAATAAGGGAATAGAGACACTTTGCTCTGTTTCGGGGTGTAACTTTGCGACAGCTTGAGCACGTTTTTTGGTTCCCCAAACACACCAATACACAGGTAAAACAGAGATAACCGCACAGATCGCTCCTAGTAATAAAAACTGTTGAGTGCGGTTACCAGGAATCACCAGGGAGATGACTAAACCGATAATAAGAGCAATAATGCTACCGCCAATAGAAAAGGTAAAGCGAAAACTGTTAAGACTGGTGCGTTCGTCGTAATCTTGCGTCAGTTCTGCAGTCAGAGCAGTGTATGGTAAATTGACGATTGTATAAAAACTATTAAAAAAAATCGAAATGGCAGTGTAATACCAAAACAAGCTCCACTGATTCGCCTGATCGTTATTACTAAACTCAGGTACAATCCACTGCAAAAAAAAGAACACTCCAAAGGGAATTGCTCCCCAAATCATCCAGGGATAGCGTCTTCCTTGTTGACTTTGGGTGCGATCGCTCAACACCCCCACCATTGGATCGTTAACCGCATCCCACACTTTGCCGATCAGCTGGGTTTGTCCTGCTAATGTGGGACTTAAACCAGCAACATCCGTGAGAAAGGGAGACAAATAAGAAATCCCAATCATCGCAGTGATCGCCGTACCCAAATCCCCAGCACCAAAAGCAAGTTTGGTACTCAAATCCAGTTTTTCACTTTCAGGAGTCTGTTGAGAGGAGCCATCAGAAGCAGAATTGCTCATAATATCTTGCGCTCATATTAAAATCAAAGGAATTTGTCATACATTCTTAGCAATAAATTAAGTTCCCCATGCCAGACCTTTACGTTTCTTGGTCAGATTATCACCAAAAAATTGAACAACTGGCTGCTCAAGTTTATCAATCCGGCTGGAAATTCAACCAAATTGTTTGTCTTGCTAGAGGAGGACTGCGCGTAGGAGATATCCTCTCACGTATTTATAATCAGCCTTTGGCGATTTTGGCAACCTCATCTTACAGTGGCTCTGGTCAGCAACAAAGGGGCAGTTTAATATTTTCTCATCACTTGACAATGACCACTGAAAATTTAGGTTCGCGGATTCTTTTGGTAGATGATTTGGTAGATTCTGGAATCACACTCAAGGAAACAATTCCTTGGCTAAAAGAACATAGTGATTCTCCTATTGAGGATATTCGTACCGCTGTTATTTGGTACAAAGCCTGTTCAGTGGTAGCACCTAATTACTACCTTGATTATTTGCCTGACAACCCTTGGATACATCAACCTTTTGAACCTTACGAGTTGATGAATCCAGAGGATCTTGTGGCAAAGGTGAGTCATCAATTAGGGGTGTAAGGGTATAAGGGGGTAAGGGTGTAAGGGTGTAGGGGCAAAACAAGTCAAAACCATAAGGTGCCAGTGCGGGGGTGAAGCAGCGCTGCGGGAGGGGAGCCAGTGCGTTGCGGTGAATCCAGCGCTGCAGGCGGGTTTCCCGCCGTAGGCGACTGGTGTTAGCGAAGCGGAACCGAAGGTTCTCCCCGGAGGGAGCCAGTACTTGATGAGGGTTTCCCTCACTTGGTATCTGGCGTTGGGGTTCCCCCCGTTGTAGCACCTGGCGTTTTCCCTCCTATGGCACAAAGTGCCACGCTACGCTATCAGTACTGGCTCCCCTACACCCCTGTGTTTCTTGAAAGTCTCCACGGATTCTCAAAAATCTTTGGAGGATTACCATAGAATAAATTTTCAGCAAAGTGCATATCAGAAGTAGAGAATTATAGGTACACACTACAAAAAACACGGCAAATGAAACATCGTGCACTACTGCTCATAAATACTCACGCCCGCCAAGGGGAAAACCGTCTAGCTGAAGCAGTTGAATGTCTTAAAGAACTGGGCTTCGATTTAATTGATGAGTTCCCAGAAAAACCACAACAGTTATACGACGTTATTATCCGCCACCAACATGAAGTTGATTTAGTGATCATTGGCGGTGGTGATGGCACTCTCAATGCTGCGGTAGACGCTTTGGTAGAAACGCAGTTACCTCTGGGAATTATCCCTCTAGGAACTGCCAACGATTTAGCTAGGACTTTAGAAATTCCAAATTCTCTCCCCGAGGCTTGCAAAATTATTGCCAATAATCAGGCACGACGTATTGATTTGGGGTGGGTAAATGGTAAACACTTTTTCAATGTAGCAAGCTGTGGGCTGAGTGTGAAAATTACTCAGCGACTAACCAAACAAGTGAAGCGTCGTTGGGGAATACTCGCTTACGCGATCACTGCATTGCAAGTGGTTTTGAAATCTCGACCTTTTAGGGCACAGATTAGTATCAACGGCACATCTACCCCAGTAAAAACTGTGCAAATTGCTGTAGGGAATGGTCGATATTATGGTGGTGGTATGGCAGTGGTTCATCATGCCGCAATTGATGACCATAAATTAGATATGTACAGTGTGGAAATTAAACACTGGTGGCAAATTATCCCCTTGTTACCTGCCATGCGAACAGGACGACATATTTTGTCGCCTCATGTCCGTACTGTCAGCGCTCAAGAATTTGAGATTCATACACACAAACCACGCCCCATTAATACAGATGGTGAAATTACGACTTACACTCCTGCTCAATTTCGTGTTGTTCATAGTGCTTTAGCTGTGTTTGTACCATCAAATAAATGATGAACCTGAATCATGACTGATAATCATTGATGAATGAGTAAGTTAGAAGATAGGACATTTTATATCTGATCAATCATCATCACAATGCAGCTAAAATTTTCTCAAGATATTAAATTCCTGCTGCAAAGGTTAGCCGAACAGCCACTCAGTCTTGGTGATGTTTTGGCAGAAACCTCAGAACGTGGTTTTAGCGTAGTCATTGCATTATTGGTTTTGCCATTTTTGTTTCCTGTTCCACCTGGATTAACTGGACCTTTTGGTGGTGCTTGCTTGATATTATCAGCACAGATGGCTTTGGGAAGGCGATCGCCTTGGTTGCCTAAAAAAATTGCGACATATAAATTTCCCCGTTCTTTTACTCAAATAATTTTAAAAAACCTACAAAAAGTCACCAGGATTTTAGAAAAAATTACCCGTCCTCGATTGGCAAAAGTAGCAGAACATCCTTTGACTTGGCGATTCAATGGGTTTTGTATTTCTTGGTTAGCAATTTTATTAATTTTGCCAATTCCTCTGACTAATCCTATTCCTCCAGTAGGTATATTGCTCTTAGCAGTAGCCACTATAGAATCTGACGGTTTCTTGATGTGCGTTGGCTACGTTTTCACGGTTTTGACGACTTTACTATTTGGATTCATCTTTTATGCTTTGTGGATGGCTCCTAGCTTATTGCCAACATTTTTCCATTAATTTTTGAAGACTGGTTGTAGGTTTGTCAAGGTGTGGAAAAATCAGAATCTCAAACAGCAGTCAGAAATAAGATTGTGAAATAAAAAAACCCTCAGTCTATAACTGAGGGCGTCAATTAGGGTGCATCTACCATATCTGTATCCGCCATAAGTTTCTTTGGATCAGGAAGAATAAAAAAGTATTCCGTTGTTGTTTCCAGTTTTTCTTGGTTTAATTCTTGATGTCGCCAGCACACTTGTTGTATTTATCGTCCTTGTCGTTATCCTTCAGACGGCTTGCTTGTTTAAGCACTGGAATATATTGGTTAATCATCCAGATTAGAACCTCTATTGTGGAGTCTCCTTGCTGAATACACCAATTTTGCAGACAAAAATCAAGTGTTAATTGAGTATGAGATGCATCTTTCAAAAAATATTTCTTTGGATAGTAGAATTGTTAGCTAAAAAAGGAAGATAGTTAGCAGCGCGAGGTGAAAATGCGCCAACTCATTATCCAAGTGCCACGGGGCAACGGTAAAGCAGTTATTGACATCGCCAAATCTCACAATGGTGCAAACCTTTCACGGTTGGAAGGAAATGCAGACGAACCGATTGATGTGGTGATCGTTCACGTTTCCAATCGAGAAGTTGGAAAACTTAAGGACGAGTGCTTTGCTTTTTCTTAGCGTTATATGCGTTTGCCGTGTTTGGTTATGTCACTGTAACTCTGGCGACGTTTTTTATTGGTCGTGATGCCGATGATGACCAAGCAGAGTTAGCCGGAATGCTTCAGAGTGAAATTATAGCGTTGCGGGGGGAAATTCAAGAATTATTGCATCAGAATTTACAGCGTTGACGTTAGCAAAGATTAATTAGTGAGGAAAGTTCATGAAAGCAGAAATTACCGCAGCGTGGGACAAGGTTAATAGCATGATCAATGGTTTCATAGCTTTGTTACCAAACATTGTCTTGGGGTTAATTGTCTTCATCTTCTTTCTGTTTATTGCTAGCAGAATTAAGGCACTAGTTAAGCGGTTAACTAGCAACCGTCGCTACGCTCGGAATTTGGGACTAGTGCTGGGAAGGTTAGCGCAGGGGGTGACAGTTTTGATTGGATTGTTTATCGCCCTTTCCATTATAATTCCTACATTTAAAATCAGTGATTTGGTGCAATTGTTAGGAATTAGCAGTGTTGCCATTGGTTTTGCTTTCCGCGATATTTTGCAAAACTTCTTAGCTGGGATTTTAATTCTGCTGACTGAACCTTTCCAAATTAATGACCAAATTGTTTTTAAAAACTTTGAGGGAACTGTAGAAAGTATCGAGACACGGGCGACGACAATCAGAACTTACGATGGTCGGCGGATTGTGATTCCTAACTCGGAATTGTTTACTAATTCGGTAACTGTAAACACTGCCTTTGATAACCGTCGATTAGAGTACGATGTTGGCATTGGCTACGGTGACGACATTGATTTAGCCAAGCAGTTGATGCTAGAAGCAATGCATAGCATAGACGAGATTTTAAAAGATCCGGCTCCTGATGTACTGGCTATGGAACTAGCCGGAAGTAGTGTTAACATCCGTGTACGTTGGTGGATTAATCCACCACGACGGGCAGATAGTCTGACTTCACGGGACAAGGTGATTACTGCAATTAAGAAAAAACTTGTTGCAAATGGCATTGATTTGCCCTTCCCAACTCAACAAATTTTATTCCACGACCAGACTGAAGAGACAGATGGAAACAGATCGCGTCAGCGTGAAGGTTGGCCATCTGGTAAAGGTCAAGTACCGAAGCCTCGCCGTATCAGTGATTCTCTCAGGTTACTTGCTCAAAAGCAAGACGATGGCAACAGTAAGGTAGATTCTACAATGGTCAATAACGAAATATGAAAAATGTAAAACTGAGCAAACTGTGGGATACGCTCCACTCAAGTTACTGGTTCATTCCCTCAATTATGGCCATAATTACTACTGCGTTGGCATTCACAATGTTAATGCTCGATCGCACAGGTAAAGCAAATATTAATTATTGGTGGAGCTACACTGGTGGAGCAGACGGAGCGCGATCGCTTTTAGGAGCGGTTGCAGGTTCAATGATTAGCGTTGCTGCCACAGCATTTTCAATTACAATCGTGGCGCTTCAGTTAGCTGCTTCCAATTTTGGGCCGCGGCTTCTACGTAATTTCATGCAAGATACTGGTAATCAAGTTGTCCTTGGTACATTTATCAGTACGTTTATCTATTGCTTGCTCATACTTCGGACTATTCATAGTGAAGGAGATGGATATAGTCGGTTTGTACCACAAATTTCGATTACGTGTGGTATTTTACTAGCAATTATTAGCATCGCAGTTTTGATTTATTTTATCGATCATGCTTCTACAATAATTCAGGCTTCGCACATCATCGAAAATGTTAGTGATGACTTAGATAGAGCCATTGATCGCTTGTTTCCCAAAAAAATCGGACGTAGTGGCCCATTCGGACAAGAAGTTGCAGAAATACCTGAGAATTTTGACTTAGTTGCTTCTCCGGTAAGAGTTACTGATAATGGTTACATACAAGCAATTGACGACGAAGAATTAATTAAAATTGCCCGAAAACACAATCTTTTACTGCGTGTCGAGTCTCGACCAGGAAAGTTTGTTATTAAGAACAGTAATTTGGTTATGGTTTTCCCAGGTGAATTGGTGAATCGAAAATTAACCAAACAAATTAATGATGCATTTATTTTGGGTAAAGAACGTAGCGAACAGCAAGATATCGAGTTTCCCATAGTTCAGTTAGTAGAAATTGCCCTACGTGCGCTTTCTCCAGGGATTAATGACCCATTTACCGCAATTCGATGTGTTGATAGACTGGGAGCAGGACTGTCCCGTTTAGCTCAAAAAGATTTTCCTTCACCCTACCGTTACGATGAAGATCATAAATTACGTGCGATTGCTTTTGGGGCGACATTTGAGGGATTGGTTGATAGTGCCTTTAACGGAATTCGCCAATATGCACGCTCTGATACATCAGTAACCATTCGTTTATTGGAAGCGATCGCCAGTATTGCGACTTACACTAACAATCCAGAATCCCAAGCAGTTTTACAGCGTCATGCTGACATGATTTTGCGCGGTAGCCAAGAGGGTTTACCAGAAGAACTAGACCGCAAAGACGTACAAGAAGGGTATCAAGCCGTTATCAAAGCTTTAAACTGCAACAGTGGTATTAAACATTGGAATTAATCGTAAAAGAAGCTTTTTTAAGTAATATTTTCGTATTGGTTATACGTATGAAAACTATAAATTGGCGAGGATATTGAGTTATCGCGTGGGTAGGACAAGCTCTACTAGCAATTTTTGCGATCGCTGCAGCAGTTCAAGGTAAGTGGTTAAACGCTTTGAGTTTGGCAATCTTCCTTATTGTATCCTTCGTGTTTGTTGTTAAAGATGATAAATTACCTACCTTATTTGATTTTTTATTCGTCTTGGCTGCATTGCTAAATGCTACTGGTTGGGTATGGAATTTATTTGGTATGCCAGGCCCCTATGACGAAATGGTTCATGGTTATACAACTTTTGCAATTACCTTAGCACTGAGTTTTTTAGTATATAGTTCAATGTTGAATATATTTCGGAATCATACAATTTTATATCTGGTGACAATTATTAGTTTTGGCATTGCGATCGGTGCTTTATGGGAAGTTACCGAATGGTCTGCTGGGAAAATTCTTAATACTCAAGTAATTGAAAGTTTAGATGACACTATTATTGATTTAATTATGGATTCTCTTGGGGCTGTATTAGCAGCTTTAATTAGCCTTTGGGCATTGCGAGAGTGGATATCTCGTAGAGAGCTAGTGAGTTACTGAGTGCTATCAAAACTTTGGTTTACAATAGTATTACCCGGCATAATAGCCTGGAGTTTAGACTAAAAGCGATAAAAGGAAACGCAAGGTAACTGAAATTACTGGTAAAAAATACTTTCTCGTAATTCTCAAGCCATTAGTAACTCTTTCAAGGCGATTATACCTACGACGTTTTGCTGTTGACGCATTGTCCCCTAAAAAATTGGGCAGCCTTCGTGTTATTGATCTGTCGGCGCAGTCGGGTACTCTATGAGATATTTGATATCAAATCCCTAAGTATCTAATGGTATTTTCGCCTTTTGAAACACTTGCTCAGCAGTAAATTCCAATCCCTCAAATAGAGAATCTGTAAGTAATTCCTCTCCCATATAAGTCTGGGGTGCTGCATCTGGATAAAAAACCGTAATGCTTCTAGCTTTACTATCTACCACCCAAACCCGCAGCACCTTAGCGTCTAAATAGTCTTTTGCTTTAGCAGCCATTTGTCCAAAAGTTTGTCCTGGCGAAATGATCTCAATGACCAAATCGGGAGGAACAGAACACACTCCGTCTTCTTCCCAGTCGGCGGGTAAAAGTTCATTGGAGATGTATAAAATATCAGGTATGGGCACCCAATCTCGTCCCCGACGGGTTAATGCAATAGCCAATTCTGGACAAACCTCACCTTTGCCCTGACACCATTGCTCAATCAAATACAGTAGGGTGCGGGTAAGTTTAGAGTGAAATTTTTTTGGTGACATCTTAGGAATTGCCTGACCATCAACCAGTTCGTAAGTGATATCTCCGTCGCCTGGGGGAAGATTCAGGAACTGTTGCAAGGTCAGTTGATTGTTAGCTTGGAGTATCATGACGCGAATGAACTGGCGGCTAATTTCATTGTAATTGGGTCATATCTTGCAGCGATCGCCAACCACCGCCAGAGGTTAGAAACTCCACAGCGAGTAGCGAAAATCCTATCAAGAAGACTAAACTTTTACAGTGAACAGTGATAACTGATAACTGTTCACCCTTCGGGGAGAACCTTCGGTTCCGCTTCGCTAACGCCAGATGCCTACGGAGGGAAACCCTCCTGCAGCACTGGACTCACTGGTAACTGATAACTGATTCGGTCATTGCATTGCCTGCAACACCTCTCGGATAGTATCTGATGGCACTTCATCAGTAATCGTCACCACACCAATTTGCGTTGGCAGAATAAACCTGACTTTACCCGCTTTGACTTTCTTATCTAGTTGCAAAGACTCAATAATTGCTTCAATATCCACACCGGACGGTAACTGAGTTGGTAAACTTGCTTTTTGAATTAGGGCGTCTTGACGTTCAGCTTCTTCCTTTTTCCACATCCCCAGTTTGACAGCAATCTGCCCTGCTGCAACCATACCAATGGCGACTGCTTCACCGTGATTCACGACTCGATAACCTGTTAAACTTTCTACTGCATGCGCAATGGTATGACCGTAGTTGAGAATTGCCCGGAGTCCTGCTTCTTTCTCATCCTTACCGACGACATCTGCTTTGGCTTGACAAGAACGGTTGAGAATGGCTTCAATCAATTCAGCTTTGATGTAGCGTAGTTGATCTAAGCGTTTACTCTCTTCCATTTGGGCAAATAACTCCGCATCCCAAATGACGCCGTACTTAATAACTTCTGCCATTCCAGCACGAAATTCACGAACTGGTAAACTTTTCAGGACTTCTGGATCAATCAAAACCAAGCGCGGTTGATGAAACGCCCCTATCAAGTTTTTGCCTTGGGGATGATTGACACCAGTTTTGCCACCTATCGCTGCATCTACCATTGCCAAAAGTGAGGTTGGCACTTGTACAAAGTTAATTCCTCGCAGCCAAGTGGCAGCAGCAAAGCCAGTCATATCCCCAATGACTCCTCCCCCTAAAGCTACCATCGTTGAGGAGCGTTCTATGCGGTTTTCTAGGGCGGTGTCGTAAATTTTCTGTACGGAACTGAGGGTTTTGTAGCGTTCACCGGGGCTTAAATTGCAGCTAACAACTTCAAACCCCGCAGCTTCCAGAGATGCTAGTACCCTTTCCCCATAATGTTTGAAAATAGTCGGGTTAGAAACCAATAGGACTTTTTTGCCCAGCTTCAGATTGCTCATCATCTCGCCCAGCTGATCTATGCCCCCTGGTGCAATCGCAATCTCATAAGACTGTTGTGGTAGATTTACGTTAATAATTGAAGTCATATCAAGTTCGATTAATTATTTACAATAAAAACACCTCACCCCCATCCCCTCTCCGAATTCGCGGAGAGAGGTGCCCGAAGAGCGGGGTGAGGTTCTTGGTTTTTTATAAGTGTTCATCCGGACATGATATCATAACCAAATCCCAAACAAGCGCCCCACGGCTGTATTCTACAGCATTCACAGTCCTTATACCGGATGTGAGACGCTTTCTGCTTCACCTTTTCAATATTATTCACAACTGGTTAAAAAGGTCGCTTTGCTAAATTTGGGAATGAATTATGGTTGTAGTCAATCCCTGTAGAGACGTTGCATCCGAAAGTTCTACATCAATAGAAATTTAGAAACTCATATCTTGATTCAGCAACGCCAAAAAGGTAGAGTTATGAGGCACACTTATCAATCATCAAGCAATTAATCACTGATAACTGATAACTGTTCACTGTTCACTGCTTTAATTCGTAGTCTCCTGAACAACTTGACCTGGAGCGTTAATTTCAACGGATTTGTTACCAGAACCATCAACAGAGATACGGAATAAGCGTTCACCCTCAGACGAAGTATAACTTGTCTGTTGATCGGAATTTTGAACTTGAACAGGAGCAGCATTCAGTTGCAGCTTGTTTGCTTTCCTGTCAAAGACATTCATCCGCGTTTGGGTTCCTTGACGGAAAACTCTTATACTGTAGTTTGGTGTTTGAAAGGTAGTGACTGTTGTTTGTGGTTTAATGAGTGTAGTGGAGGGTCTTTTGACTGTTTGAGCGACAACAATACTAGGTTTAAACCCCAACCCACCAATTACCACTAAAGCGGTAGCTAGAAAAGCGTATTTCGTAATCATAAGTCGTTATTCTATTGTTATAGCCACAATAAATTTGGATTGATTATAACTATGAAGTCTCTCTTGTTATAGGATAACTTAGCAAAGGTTCAAGAAATATTTTTATTGAGTCGTTCATCTGTAAATGATTGAATAATATTTATAAACGATTTTGGAGAAAGTTCGATGTTTGCTATCATTGCTTACTTACTGTTCTTAGGTCTGTTCTTTGGGATCGCTGTTGGGTTACTTTTCGGTCTTCGTGCTGTCAAGCTGATTTAATTGCTCTTTTGAGTTGCACCTAAAGGCGAGGACAGTTGCCTACTCAGAGTTGTTGGAGCGGAGGAAACCTCCGCTCTCGCCGCTCTTGTAAGCTGTCCCTCGCAAGCTTTTCTTCAGCTTCTTAGCGTCTTTGCCCGAGATTTTTATCCCACAACGGCTTCTATAGGTGCTTTAGATTGACCGACAAAAGGAGAACGCGTCTCTAGACCAAGCAAATTTAGCATTTCATGGTCAGCGTTGTATCCTGGACAAGGAGTGGTAACTGTTAACATATGCCCATCGTCACTGGAAAAGATAGAATTGGCTCCTGCCAAAAAGCATAAAGCTTGTTCTACCTGCGAAAGTCTGGCCCTACCTGCACTAAGACGAATATCCGAAGCAGGCATGACAATGCGTGCCGTGGCAATCATTCGCACCACTTCCCAAATAGGAACATCAGGTTGATTTTCCAAGGGCGTGCCCTGAACTTGTGAGAGAATATTTATTGGTACTGACTCTGGATGTGGATGCAAAGTTCCCAGAGTGTGCAACATAGATATGCGGTCATCTACGCTTTCGCCTAAGCCGAGAATACCGCCAGAGCATACAGTTACATTTGTTTGCCGGACGTTGTTAATTGTGTTGAGGCGATCGCCATAAGTTCTGGTTGTAATGATAGTGCTGTAGTAGTCTTCGGAGGTATCCAAATTGTGGTTGTAGGCATAAAGCCCTGCTTCTTCCAAGCGCTTGGCTTGTGCTTGAGTTAGCATGCCTAAAGTGCAGCAAACCTCTAAACCCAATGCTGTCACCTCTTTAACCATGTCCAACACGTGCTCAAATTGGGAGTTATCGCGCACCTCTCGCCAAGCTGCGCCCATGCAGACACGACTCACCCCACTTTCTTTTGCTTGTTGGGCAATTTTAACGACTGTTTCTTTTTCTAAGAGTGCTTGTGCGTTAACCTCTGTTTTGTAGCGGGAGGACTGGGCACAGTAGCTACAATCTTCTGGACAACCCCCTGTTTTGATAGATATCAGTTTACAGACTTGTATTTTGCTTGGATCATGAAATTGGCGATGTACACTAGCCCCTTGATAAATCAGATCTAGCAGTGGTGTATCATGTATTTTACGTATTTCTGATTCTTGCCAATCGTACCGTATTACTACTGACATTTCTATACTTTAGTTAGATTTGTAGATAATTTTAGCTCTTTCTCAAGTATTAACTAGCTGATGTTCCTCATACAGAAAGCCTCACTGCTGTTAAATTATGAAGGGGCACCGATAGCAATGGTAAGCAAATCTTCAGTAGTATATGGAATTGGAATTGCCGAATCTGACGACACAACGCTTGTTATTAAGACTAGCAACAAATGATGATATACCAAAAATCCTCAGATTTTACACTGAAAATAAAGTATATCTTACTCCATTTTCTGCTCTTTGGTTTGATAACTTCTTTACAGAAGAGTATTGGCTAAATCAGTTAGAAAATAACTATTTAGAATTTCTTAACGATATATCATTAAGATTATTTATTTTTTTTAAAGCTAATCAAAAAAACATTATTGGATTTATCAACTTTTCCAATTTTGTCAGAAGGTCTGCACAGTACTGTAATGTAGGATACGGTCTTGCAGAAGCTGAACAAGGAAAAGGTTATATGACAGAGGCATTGCAAGCAGCGATTGACTATGTATTTCAAGACTTAAATATGCACCGAATTATGGCAAATTATATGCCTCATAATCAGCGTAGTGGTAACGTACTGAGAAAGTTAGGATTTGTTGTAGAAGGCTATGCCAGGGACTATTTATTAATTAATGGAAAATGGCAAGACCACATCCTTACAAGTATCACTCATCCTAACTGGCGGGCAAATCCATAAGCTTGTACACATAAAATTCAAGCATTTTAATCCCAACTGAGCTACACCCAACAACAATTTTGGATAACTTGGATAAATAGTAATGACTTTGGCTGAAACTGCAAACAACACCCATTCTACCAATCCTTTTCTCAATCTCCACTACGAAAGAGCTGTTGAATCTCTGGGTGAGGACTACTACGATGAAGTCGCCGCAGCAGAATTTCCTCAACATATCCTACGGTGGCGTAATGATGCACTTTTACACCGCCTAGGACTAAATCCGCAATTGGTAAAAGACGATGATTTTATCTCAGCCTTTGGCAAATTTGAGGAACGAAAACCACTTTTAGCACTGTGTTACCACGGTTATCAATTTGGGGAATACAATCCTTTTTTAGGAGATGGTAGGGGCTTTCTCTACGGACAAGTACGTGGTACTGATGGCGAACTATACGACTTTGGCACCAAAGGTTCCGGTAAAACTCCTTACTCCCGTGGTGGTGATGGTATGTTAACACTCAAGGGTGGAGTACGGGAAGTTCTGGCTGCAGAAATGTTACATCACTTGGGTGTACGCACTTCACGTTGTTTGAGCATGATTGAAACAGGCTTATCCCTTTGGCGAGGTGATGAACCTTCTCCTACTCGTTCTTCGGTGATTGTGAGGATGGGGCGATCGCACATTCGGTTTGGGACTTTTGAACGACTGCATTATTTGCGACGTCCAGATTTGACCAAAAAACTACTAGACCATGTCATTGAGCAGTATTATCGAGATTTCATCACCGAAGAAGATAAGTATGTTCTATTTTATGCCAATTTAGTTAAACGCACAGCAGAACTAGTGGCGCAGTGGATGGCAGCAGGTTTTTGTCATGCAGTGCTCAACACAGATAATATGTCAATAACTGGGGAAAGTTTTGATTACGGTCCTTATGCTTTTATAACGAGTTACCAGCCCTACTTCACCGCTGCCTATTTCGATCATTATGGACGCTACTGTTACACTCATCAACCTGGAATTTGTAAGTGGAATTTAGAAACACTCCAAGACGCCCTCAAAGGTGTTATTGATTACGGTGATATGCAGGCTGGATTGGCTGGATTTGATGAGCATTATCAAAGAGAATACCGCACTTTAATGTTAAAGAAGTTGGGTTTTGAGCAACTGTCACACCCAGAAGCGGATGAGCTTTTAAATCTCACAATGAAATTTTTGCAAGATAGCCAAGTTGGTTATCATCAGTTCTTTTACGAAATGGCTCGCACCTTTTCATTAAAATGGCGAGATGAACCAGGTTTGATTATGGCAGATTCAGATCTTGTACCAGCATCAGGAGTATCAGAAGTTTTTGATAATTGGTGTCTTATATACCATAAAATGTTAAATAATTTTGACCCGGATCAAATAGATAGTATTGCCCAAACTCTAACTCGTCAAAATCCCAAAACTGTAATACATAAACCAGTGATTGAATCAATTTGGCAATCCATTGTTCAGGAAGATAACTGGCAACCTTTTTATGAGTTAATTGAGTGCATTCAGTCTGGAAAATAGACATGGCTAAAACCTGATTAAAGTTATTCAACCTTAATCGTTGTGTTGAGCCTCAGAATTAGACCTACGTTATCGGCAAGTGTTTAAGTTCTTACCTTGGGGTGCAAGCCCAGGCCCCAAGCTTTCTTAGTTTTTGATTAGATTATAAAATCAAAATCTCTAAATTACGCTTTTGAACGCGAATTGGTACTAATAGAAAACTCGCGTTACGAATATGTGTAAACAAGCGAGCTAGTTGTGAGCGAAGAAGAATTTTATCGGTGTATCCAAATTCTCCGTCAGCAGATAGAGACGCTGCAAAAGTACTCAAAAGGAGCTATAAAGCGTACACCAGGAGATGCTATTTAGAAATTTTTTCTGAGGATTTTACCATCGAATCTAAATATCATTTGGTCGATAAACTGCACCAAATGAGTGATCACTATTAACCTCAATCACTAAATCAACAAATGTGGGAGATTTAACTAACGGATTGATGAATAATTCTGGGTGCAAAGAACACCAAAAGTAATTTACAAATTGCTCCACTTGTTTTTCACTCATTCCTGACTTACCAGCAGCAATCATTTGCCGTTCCGCTTGTTTGCGCCACTCTAAGGAAAGACGATAATCTTTGGGATATAGCAAAATTAGGTTATCTAACTGCTCCCACAGTGGTAGGTAATCGCTGAGTTTGTTATTCATCTGACGGGCAAACGCTTTATCCTCATCTGTTATGATAGGGGGTGGTGCGGTGTCAAACGCAGTAGGCTCAATTGGTCGTACACCCACAAACCAACCTTCAAACAAGACAATATCTACATTCTCTACAATTTCTGGAGTCGTTCTATCGCCAGCACCCGCGTGGAGAGATTTGTCGAAACGGGGAACTGCAACAGGACTTTTGCGCTGGCGGATCTGCTGCAGTATTGTTAAACCCAATTCTACATCGTGTGTTCCTGGAGGACCACGCCAAACTAAGCGCGGTTGTTTCTGTTTTAATGCCAAGCGCTGATCATATGTTTTGTACAAGTCATCTAAAGATAAACTCAGCGTACGGTATCCCAACTGTTTGAGAATCGCGCACACAGTATTACACATCGTCGTTTTGCCTGTTCCCTGTCCTCCTAATATACCTTGTATGAACGGACGCCCCAATTGTTGGTGATTAGATACTAGTTGTTTTGCTAAAGATAGCCAAAGATTATTTTCATTAGTCATTAGTCATTAGTCATTAGTCATTAGTCATTAGTCATTAGTCAAAAATAATTTTTTTCTACTCTCTTCCCCCTGCCCCGTTCGGCTGCCCCCTGTGCTCCCTTCTCCCTGCCCCCTTCTCCCTTCTCCCTGCTCCCTTCTCCCTTTTCCGTTCACGAACCAAGCTTGAAAGCTTCCAGAAACAAGCTGTACATAAAACCGATTTTAAGGATATTGAGAGATTCTATCCAAAGCGCCTGTCGCTCTCGTATGCTACGACCGTAGTATATCCGGCTGCCGACTTCTGTTAATGCCAATAACACTCCAGCAACAACAATGTCCCATTCAGCAGTTTGTCCAGATGTGGTGGCAACTGCGCTTCCCAGAAAAAAACCGAACAAACAACTAATTATCAAAACCGAAAACCGTCGCCAAGGATTGAAAAACCATAGCCGCAAGCGCAATGCAATGGCATTGAATAAGTTGTTTAGGCGTGTGTTTTGCATGAATGGAACTTCCGCAATGACTAGGAGAGTAGGGGGCACCCGAGCACCCGAGCACAAGCAGCAGGGAGGCAGGGAGAAATATTTTCATGTCTTCTGCTGTAAGCACTTTATGAGGGCTAGTTTTAAGGTAAAGTCAAGAAATCATGACATATTTCTATAGGGGGATTCAAAAAATAAAATGTCCTAAAGTTATTCGTTAATGTGTAGAAAACGGTTATTAGTGTTGATGCCTAGCCCAGAGGCTGGGTAATTGATTGTGGATTTCTTGCTGGCAAGTGCCATATGGAGGATATCTGGCTTAGCATATGCTTGCTTAAATAGTATTGTGGGTATTTGTTAGGTTTTGAATAAGCATACAAAATATATACTTTTCTTCATTGTGAGCAACAACCTTGCTGTTTCTCTTAAAGAAGCATACATGATATATTTCACGCACTAGTTCCCAGACAGCCTTGGGTGGGCAACTTTTTTAAATTGCTCTTACCGCTATTGGGCTGCTACTTGGTCAAGCCCACACCAAAAATCATTATCAGTAAAATATATTACCATGAGCCCGCCAGTGTATTGTCACGCTGTTCTGGTAGGTTTTTCGTTGGGAGTGCTGTTTCTACCAATGGGATGCCGTCAGAAGAGTGTATCCTTCGAGTCCACAAAATTAGAAGCTTCTTCTCTACCGTCTGCTCAAACACATCAGGAACAGAGCGCAGCATCATCATCATCTGGTTCCTCAGTATCTACAAAAAGTTATCAAGTCGAAAGTGGCAGTGGGGGGATCAAGCATACCGTTATGACATATCAACAGGGATCAAGTGGCCAAGCAGCGAATCAAGGAACTTTACGAATGAGCAACCAAACTAATCAACCTGTGCGCCTTGCTCTACTGTCGCGACGTTCTCTAAAGAAAGGCTCTTCCTCTGGACAGATTAAAGATGCTGTCCCAGCACACTGGGATTTTGCTCCACAAGAAGGAAGTGAGAAGGGGATGATTCTAGCTTTACCTAACGGTAAGTTAGAACTGGAGAAGGGAGATATTTTAGTTGCCTTTGCACAAGATGGTTCCCGTCGCTACTGGGGTCCATATGTCGTTGGAGAAACTTCCTCACCAAGCTGGAATTCTCAAAAGAAAGAATGGCAACTTATTCTTAGTCCTTAGCCACGAGTTATTAATCATTAGTTCTTAGCCCTTGTGGTGTTGAGTACCTGGAACCGAAAAACTGAGCCAAAGTCATGTTGATTAATTTAGGATTTAGACTGTTGACTGGTTACTTATAACTAATGATTAATGACTATATGGGCAAACACCGAGGACTCGCTGTCACTCTGTCGATTTTATGGTTAGTTTTGATTGGTGGGGTAGCATTCTTTTGGCATTTGGGCAGTATTGGCTTGATTGATGAGACAGAGCCACTGTTTGCAGAAGCTTCCCGCCAGATGTTTGTTACAGGTGATTGGATTACTCCATTTTTCAATGGTGAAACTCGTTTTGATAAACCAGCTTTAATTTACTGGTGTCAGGCGATCGCCTACTGGATTTTTGGAGTCAATGAATGGGCAGTCCGTTTGCCTTCAGCGCTTGCTGCTATGGGACTAATTAGTTTGGGATTTTACACTATACAGTGGCATTTAGCAAGACAAGACTACCTTGAGCGAACAACTCGCCCAACTCGACGCTGGTTAACAGCTGGTTTGGGAGCTGCTGTCATGGCATTCAGTTGCGAAATGATTGTCTGGGGCAGAACGGGTGTTTCTGATATGTTGCTGGTTGGCTGCATGGACTCGGCGTTGTTGTGCTTTTTTCTAGCTTATGCCCAACCCTCACAATCAGAAATGAAAGCACGCTGGTATTTGGCTTTTTATGTCCTGACTGCGGGTGCAATTTTAACCAAAGGACCAGTGGGAATTGTCTTACCTGTGCTGATTATCGGCATATTTTTGCTTTATTTGGGAAATGCAAAAGCCGTTTTGCGGGAAATGCGTCCCCTTACAGGTTTACTCATTACTTTATGCTTATCAGTACCCTGGTATCTGCTAGTTATTTGGCGTAATGGTGAAAATTATATTAACTCGTTTTTTGAATATCACAATTTTGAACGTTTTACAAGTGTGGTCAATCACCACTCAGCCCCTTGGTATTTTTACTTTTTCGTTGTATTGGTAGGTTTTGCACCATACTCAGTGTACTTACCTTTGGCAATGGCAAGGCTGAAATTTTGGCAACCAAAGTACTGGCGTTCTCAAAAACGCTCTAGTCAACTTGGTTTATTTGCCTTTTTCTGGTTTATTGGTGTTTTTGGCTTCTTCACCACTGCTGTCACCAAACTCCCCAGCTATGTGTTGCCCTTAATGCCAGCAGCAGCTATTTTGGTAGCTTTGTTATGGAGCGACTTGCTTAAGGATGAGAAGATCACGCAGCAATATTCTTCTGATTCTCTTTATCGTCCCCTTTTCTGGACAGGTTGGGTGAATGTCGTATTTTTATCAGTGCTAGCAGTCGCAATGTTTTACGTTCCTCAGTTAATACGTGATCCCGCTGCACCCAAGTTCTCCGAGTTGTTTGAACAATCAGGCTTATCAGTACTCGGAGGTGTCATTTGGCTAGTTTGTGCTCTCATAGTGGCTGCTTTACTGGTGCGTCGTTATTATCAACCGGTGTTAATGGTGAATGTGTTGGGGTTTGCGGCGTTTTTGGTTTTTGTCCTCACGCCTTGTTTGTTTTTGATAGATCAGGAACGTCAGCTACCTTTACGGGAATTGTCTGCGATCGCAGTCCAAGCAGAACAACCGAATGAAGAACTTGTCATGGTGGGTTTCAAAAAACCAACAGTTGTTTTCTATACTCATAAACAAGTTACTTACGTTAAAGTATCTACAAATGCTGCACAATATATTAAAGACAAAGCCGCCAAGAAAACACAGCCTCCCTCAGTGTTGGTTCTTGCTGAGCCGAAAAAGTTTCCTGAAATGAACTTAAAGCCAACTGATTACAAAAAGTTGGGTACAAGCGGGGCTTATCAACTGATTCGAGTTTCGTTTAACAACAAATAACTCAGAAGTTAAGAAGAATTTAGTTCAATCTGGCTTTAATCTGAGGTTTCCAAAGTTTTATTAATCTCATTTAGTAAGTTCTCCATTGATATGGAGCGAGGTAAGATTTGGGAGGCAAGAGTACTTATGACAGTTTCTATTGACTCCAACTGGGGAATGTGAGTTTGCTCATCTTCAACCTGATCAGAATTTAACCGCTGATCAAGGAGTAAAACTGGTGGTAAGTCGAAAGGCAACTGTTGCAACGCTTTGAGGGCTGAGTATACCTCTTTGTTGATGCTAGACTCTCCCAGGCAAATGAGCAGTAGATCAACACTTTGATGGCGAATTTGTTGTAGCAGTTCTGCCCAAGATCGACTCATGGAGGCTTTGAACCCACCTGTTTGCAGGTACTGAATCAAAGCTTGAAACCACTCAGAACCACGAGAGATAATCCAAGGACACGGAGTATTTTCCCCAGCAATCGGGCTATTCAATGAGAAATTTTTTGGTGTACGACAACCCTTAACCTGCTTGTGAGTTGTATCTGGTAAATCTGGCAGTATCCCTAAATCTACCACTAAGATGTTGGGTCGGCAGTAGCATGTATCAGATGCAATTTGCAGAGCTGATAATAAAGCATCTGTTTTGCCGCCGTTATGATTTTTATCTGTGCCCAATGGCGTTAAGCAAGGAAACACAGAAAGCCCAGGCATCACAGAAGCAGCCTGCGTGGTTGACACATTACAGGTGACAAGCGGTAGATTCGCTAAACGGGGGTGTAATGAGAGTTGTTCCAGCAAAGCTTCGGCTGCTGGCATTTCTGTATCCAGCAAAACTACATCAAACTGCCAAACCCGAGTTAGCAATTCTGCCTGATCCAAGTCATCCACTTCTATAACCCGATGCTGTTGAAGTAACGATTGCGAAGTCGAAGATTCACTATCAGGATGAACCAACTTCAAAATTTTTAATGGTGTTTTGTTAGCAAAAATTTCTTCATCATCTGATTTTTGCTGCTTTTGTTCTGGTGGAGTACACAGACTTTCTATCAACGGTGTTAAGACTTGATGCTGTACTGGCAAACTCAAGAAACCATCTGCTTGATTGGCAAATGCTTGCTCTTTTTCAGCTCCTGTTGCTGTCACAATGGTAGGAATATGAGATGTTGCGACATCCGACTTGAGTAAGGTCAGTACATCCCAACCTGACAGCAAGGGGAGCAACGGATTGAGGAAGATAGCTTTGGGTTGCAAGCGTCGAGCTTTTTCTACAGCCTCACATCCTGATCGGGCAATCACAACTCGGTAACCCAAACCTGTCAATTGTTCGGTCAAATCTTCTATATACCGAGCAACTGCTTCCACAACTAAGACGAGGGATTTAGAAGAAGTCAACTGATGGGTTGTAGACGCCTGAACGGCGGCTTCCCGTAAAGCCCAAGGTGACTTTCCGTAGACGCCCGTGGAATGGTTAGACAAATCGAATGACGGCTTTGCTTGTGTAGGCGACTGCGTTTGCGATAAGCCCGCTTGCTGACGCTTTGCGTATCGCGTTGACGTACCTTGTCTGTGGGATTTAGGCGGAACTTGCCCTGGCGCAAAAGCCGTGCCTTTGGCATAAGTCATACCCGTTTGCCCGATTCGTGCCGCAGGCATAAGGCTTGTCGTCAAGTGGGGTTGGGTTGCGTTGATGGGTTGTAGACGTTCTGTAGGCGTCTTCCCAGATCCAAGGTGGTTTGCCGTAGACGCCCGTAGAGCATCTTTTTGGGTTGATGGGGCAGTAGGATGATGCGGCGCAAAAGAAATTGTTCCCATCTCCTCATCTGCCAATCTCCCCGACTCTTTGGGAGGACTGGGTGGAAGAAGTAGTGTAAACTGGCTACCTTTACCCTCACGCGACAAGAAGCTAACATCACCACCGTGAAGACGAGCTAAGGCTCTGGTTAAGACAAGCCCCAAACCTGTTCCTTCATGCTGACGGGTGAGAGGATTTTCAAGTTGTTGGAATTTTTGAAAGATTAAATGCTGTTGATGTTCTGGAATACCAATACCTGTATCCCAGACTGTAAAGGCAATCCAACCCTCCCAACGACTAACCCCAAGTCCAATTTCACCAGCTGTTTCAGTAAACTTAAAGGCATTGGAAAGCAGGTGTACTAGCATTTGGCGCAAGCGCAACTCATCCGCCACAATTTGCTCTAAGCCTGGTTCAATTGAGAGGGTGAATTGGTGTTCTTGTGGAGGCGTACTTTGAGCAAGTGAGTTTGAGGAAGCTTTGTTAGTTTGGGTATGAATAGCTTTTGCCTCAGAGACAGCACGCTCAGACACTTTTTGAATGTTGGCGTTGGTGAGCGTAAGCTCCATTTGTCCCGTTTCCATACGGGTTAAATCCAAAATATCATTAACCACACTCATCAGGTGGCGTCCACTTTGGTGAATCAGTCCTGCATAACGGGCTTGACGCTCGTTTAATTCTCCCAACTGCTGATCCACCAGCAACCGCGATAATCCTAAAACCGCAGTCAGAGGAGTTTTGAGTTCATGACTAATACAAGCTAAAAACTCATCTTTTAACCGATTGAGTTGAATTAAATCGGCATTTTTCGCCGCCAGTTCTTTGGAAAGCTGCTGCTGCTCTGTGACGTCAGTGGCTAGCATCAGCCACAACTCACTATTGAGTGCTGAGTTTTTGGTAGGCAGAGGTGTTTTTGAATCTGTACTCAAGACTTTCAATTCAGGACTATCTAAAGGGATTTTGGCAAACTGCCAAACCCGCTCCTGACCATTTTGCACTTCTACTATGCAGGTACAAGTCCCTTGTTGGCTATCTAAAAAGCAGCGATTTGGTGCCGGATTTTCAACTATTGGCTGCTCTTGAAGGTTATGAGTGTGAGTGTCAGGAGCCACCCCCAGTGTTGAGCGAGGTAACACATCTTTATGAGGCATAACTTCGCTTCTAAGTGACGAAGAATTTTCTTGAGAAGAATGCTGATTATTACTCAAAAAAGAGGAAATTTTGGCTGCTGTTTGAGTCGCGTACTGTAATTTTTTGGAGGAGACTTTTGCCAAAATCGTTTCTACTTGTCGCCGGACTCCTTCTGGATCTTTTAATGCTCCCAATTGCTGCCACCAAGCCGGATTTTGCGTCACCACTTCACCGTTGCTTGTTTGTAGCGTTAAAGGCCAAGGCAGGCGTTCTAATAACTGCACAAGTGGCTTACATTCTCGTTTTTGCTCGCCTGTATGAGTTTTCTCAGTGGTTGCCCTAACTCCAGCGACTTTGGTGTTGTCATCACCAAGAGTATCCACAGATGACTTTTGAGGTGCTTTCTTTGAACTTGTCCGCTTAGTCCCCTTATGAGTCTCAATTTGGAGTTTTTGTGTTGTCAACAGTTTCAACAAGCGTAAGCTATCCACAAGCCCCAAAAATTTGCCATTTGAGTCAACCAGTGCCCAATCTAAATTCGTGTTTTCTTGAATCTGCTGGGAACCAAGAAACGAACTCAATTGCTCTATACGCAAAGATGCTGGTATTGTTTGTATAGGTTTAATTAACCCTTGACCGATTGTGGAAAGGGGTTGCTGTAAATCTAAATAGTTAGAATCACCTTTGCCTTGACCTGCTGTCAACAATTGTGGTAGCAAACGGGCAGAGTAAACCAAGCCTAACAAGCATTTTTGCTTATCTAAAACTGCTAGGCGATCGCCGGAGGCGGGGCTTTGCCCATCACGAAAAGCGCGGCTCCCTTCCGGAGCATGGCACTGCTGTTGTTGAAAAATGTCCAGCACAGTTGCCAGAGTAGCTGTTTCTACGCAGCTAGGCACGGTTGCTATAAAGTCAGAAAGCGGGTATTGTAGCATTGACATATGGCAATGAGGTCGCTCTTGTTAGGGGTTGGGCTTCCGGCACCACCAGCTAATTGCCAAAGAAGCTATGTGGATGTTTAAGTTTCAAGCTATATCTTCAAAGAAAACTGAGTTTAGCATTGTCAGCAAAAATTGAATGGCTTAGAGATGAGCCTCTTCCTGAGTGACAATTTTTTGCCAGCAAGAGTGCTCTACACAGTGATCGGCATTTTTATTTGCCGCTTGACAGTTTGGAGGTGAGTTTACCCTGCACTCAACCGCCAATTTTTGGAAAAAGCTCCCCTAAGAAATGGGGGAAGTCGTATGCGTTGGGCAGAGCAAGGCTTTGGCAATAGCTCTTGTAGTAACTGCAAAGCACCTGTCGGGACACGTAGCGTGTCCCAAAAAGACTACTCATGAGCCAGCGTTAACAATGAGTGCAAATCCTTGTCGAGCAGTGGCTCTGGTTCTGTAGCACCACAGTTCTTCTGAAAGGTAAATCTTCATCCGAACTGCTCGCTGTCTCATTGCCCTTAGGGTATTGTGGGCGTCCACACTGGTGTCTTCAAGCGTGTTGAAACTTGTCATCGATAGCTACAGCTACACCAATTATGGCTCTAAAGATTCGCTATTGAACCTTTAGGAATTATAATGATTTGGAATGCGACAATCGTTTATCTTTGTTTAAGTATCTTATTAATGAGCAAAGTCAAGAAATCTATAATTAGGTAGATATCAACAGTGCAGAAATACTACATCTAAACAACACCGGAGGGTGGCACCCCCAAAATTAAGACCAGGGCAAAGACTTAGTGAGGGTAGTAAATATGCACATCCTCATTTGACTCAACGCTTCCTCTACCATGTGCCAAGTTCTATAACTTACTAGCAGTAACAGACAGATCATTCTAAAGCACGTTTTTATAACATACTCAGTCCTTTTCGTCAACTGGCAAATTTGCTTTGTACCTTGATATTTACTAAAAAAGTATTTTATTTAGGTTATGAGCTAAAGGAGTTTTTAAGCGTCAAAAGTTAGAAGAGTGATCATTTTCACGCTTGGTCCTGGCTTCACTTTAACAAGAAGCTCCAAAGTTCTTAATCATAGGGTGGGCAACTATGATGTATCAACACAGATGTTATTCCTCATAATGATTTTCCACGTAGAAATCAAACCATTTTGGACGACTCAAGTTGATTCAACTAATGAACAACGGTTTTTTGGGCAGATGAGCGACGTCACTGACGTGATTGTTACCCAACTTTACCAATTTTTAGTGAGACCTACCACGCAAAGGAACATTCAGTATCTACTCAAATTGCTGCCCACCAATATAAATAGAATATTAAGTTTTAATTGTTCCGATGCTGTTAAATGGCACAAGAAGCGAATTCCATCAGTTTTTTTCAACCAATGACGAGAGCCGAAGAGCAGGCATTGTTGCGACAACTCAAATCAGACTACCGCCATATCCTTATAAATTACTTTACCACTACAGACCAAACACTGAAAGACTACATTGATAAATTTATAAATGCAGTCTTTTATGCTAATATTCCTGTGCCTCGAGTCATAGAAATTCACATGGAACTGATAGACGAATTTTCCAAACAGCTAAAATTAGAAGGAAGGAGTGATGAAGCATTACTTGATTACCGTATAACATTGATTGATATACTGGCTCATTTGTGTGAACTATACCGTTGTTCAATTTCTCAATAGTATAACTTCATCAAAGGTTCAACAGTTTTCGTTAGTAGAAATCGCTCCTTAAAATTCCATCAAAGTCAATAAAAGGATATTGTGGTTCTATCTGTACTTGTAGCCTGTAGCTAATATGAATCAACCACGAAGAACCTATGTTCTCAAGCTTTATGTGGCAGGGAATACTGCGAACTCAGTACGGGCATTAAAAACACTCAAAAATATTTTGGAACAAGAGTTTCAAGGTGTTTATGCTTTAAAAGTTATTGATGTGCTGAAAAGCCCGCAGTTGGCGGAAGAAGATAAAATATTAGCCACGCCAACATTATCCAAGATTTTGCCTCCGCCAGTTCGGAGAATTATTGGAGACCTTTCAGACAGAGAAAGAGTGTTGATTGGATTAGATTTGCTTTATGAAGAATTGAGCGAAGACGAGCAAGAACCGTTTGAATAGTAAGTTCTACTACAAAATGAATCAGCAATAGTTACTAATTTTTATATAAAAACTGGGTTTCCTTCCTATTTGTAAACTTCAACATGAGTCAGAAAGAAAATTTAGAACAAACCAAGACACCGACACGAGGTGTAGAAAAAATTCGGACAATGATAGAGGGCTTTGACGATATTAGTCATGGTGGCTTACCTGTAGGAAGAACGACTTTAGTTAGCGGAACCTCTGGAACTGGCAAAACTTTATTTTCTCTCCAATTTCTTTATAACGGTATTACCTACTTTGATGAATCAGGAGTCTTTGTTACATTTGAAGAATCTCCTGATGATATTATTAAAAATGCTGGAATTTTTGGTTGGAATTTGCAACATCATATCAATGAAGGAAAATTATTTATACTGGATGCTTCTCCCGATCCTGAGGGACAAGATGTTGTTGGCAACTTCGACCTTTCTGCCCTGATTGAGCGTCTACAATACGCAATTCGTAAGTATAGGGCAAAACGCGTTTCTATTGACTCAATTACAGCAGTTTTTCAGCAATATGAAGCAGTGGGAGTTGTGCGGCGAGAAATATTTCGTCTCGTTGCTCGTCTGAAACAATTAAGTGTGACTACAATTATAACCACAGAACGCACGCAAGAATACGGGCCTGTTGCCTGTTTTGGCGTAGAAGAATTTGTTTCCGATAATGTGGCAATTGTGCGTAATGTTTTAGAAGGAGAACGTCGCCGTCGCACAATGGAAATACTCAAACTGCGTGGTACAACACATATGAAAGGTGAATATCCTTTTACAATTACTAATGCAGGAATTAATATTTTCCCATTGGGAGCAATGCGCTTAACTCAAAGGTCTTCAAACGTCAGAGTATCCTCTGGCGTTAAAGCCTTAGACCAAATGTGCGGCGGTGGTTTCTTTAAAGATTCGATTATTCTAGCAACAGGAGCAACAGGTACTGGTAAGACTCTTTTGGTGAGCAAGTTTCTGCAAAATGGCTGTGTTCACAGTGAACGAGTGATATTATTTGCCTATGAAGAATCACGCGCACAACTCTCTCGCAATGCTTCCTCATGGGGAATTGATTTTGAGGATTTAGAACGTCAAGGTTTGTTAAAAATAATTTGTACGTATCCGGAATCAACCGGTTTAGAAGACCACTTGCAAATTATTAAATCAGAAATTGCTGAATTTAAACCATCTCGTATTGCCATTGATTCTCTTTCTGCACTAGCACGAGGGGTAAGTAATAATGCGTTCCGGCAATTTGTGATTGGTGTGACGGGTTATGCCAAGCAAGAAGAAATTACAGGCTTTTTTACCAACACAACCGAGCAATTTATGGGTTCGCACTCTATTACAGACTCTCATATTTCTACGATTACAGACACAATTTTGATGTTACAGTATGTGGAAATTCGGGGAGAAATGTCGCGGGCAATCAACGTCTTTAAAATGCGTGGATCGTGGCATGACAAGGGTATTCGCGAGTATAATATTACGGCTGACGGTCCCGAAATTAAAGATTCGTTCCGCAATTACGAACGAATTGTCAGCGGTGCTCCTACGCGCGTTACTATCGATGAGAAGGCGGAACTGTCTCGCATTGTCAAAGGATTTCAAGACACACAGAGTTCCGATCCCTAAACTTGGCATCGTGATATATTCTGTGGTGAGAAAACAGTTTCAGCCGCTTAATTTTTGTGTGAGGGGATGCGGTGAACAAACAGCAAATATTTAGTAGTTTCTTACCTGGTGTAACAGCAGCAGTATTAGCAACTCAGCCTGCTTGGGCAAATCCTGCACCAGCCACTGGAGTAAAGCTTTTTGCCTCTTCCGATGGCTTGACTTCTACTTTCGAGAGAACTCCAACTGCTCTCGATATTAAAAAGGCGCAACTGCCTCATACTGCTAGTAGCAGGTTTCTAGCCGCAGCAGTACCAACTGTTGATGTTATGGGAGGTGGTTTAATATCTTCTATAACTCGTAGCGGTGTCGAGGTAGTATTGACAGGAAAAACTGGTGTACCAGTAACAAGGGTAGCACATAAGCTTCAAAGTATGCTTATGAGTTTTAAACCTACCCCAAATCAAAGCCAGTTGATAAATAAAATTCCTCAGTCTGGGACAAGCATACAAAAACAAAACAATCCACAAATTGTTGCCGAGGAATCAAAAAATACATTTTCTGCTTATAACGAGATCCCAACACCTACTTCCACTGTTGAACAAAAAACGCCTTCTTCGGGGCAAGTCACTACAGAAAAGAAAAGTTCTGCTCAGTTACCAAACAAGTCACAAACCCCAGTTCGTGGATCAGTAGAACTCGCAAAGCTGTTGGAGCAGATGAACTCATGCCCACAACAAGCGAGCAATGGTAAAAATCAGGTCGGTCGTTCTGCTTCCGTGCCCCAGAAGTCCTCTACCTGCTCCCAACAAAATACCACAAAAAATCTGGTAGCTCAGGCAAGTTCTTCTAACTCACAAGGAACAACTCCTGCGCGAATAACTCAGGCGGGTTCTTCCAGGCGATCGCAAACAACTCCTGCGCAAACAACTCCTGTGCAAACCACTCCTGCGCCAGCAGGTTCGGTGCGGCTCCCTAATTATCTCAAAGCCAACCCGAATCCTCTACAGTTTCCTACCAAACCAGAAGAAGTTAAAATTCAGGGAACTCAACCGATTACTTTGGCACAGGCTCTGGAGATCGCACGACGAAACAATCAGGATCTACAGATATCATTACTGACTGTAGAGCGCAGTCGAGCTAGCGTAAGGCAGGCGCAAGCCGCGTTGTTGCCTAATGCCAGTTTGAGTGCAGGTCTCACCCGTGGTGGACCTGCTTTCTTGAATCAACAACAAGCTAATTCCACAGGCACAGCACTCGAAAATGTACCCTCTACTACAAATTTCCAAGGCAGTGCTTCTGTGCAGTACGATCTCTACACCTCTGGACGAACAACAGCCAGCATTCGACAAGCTGAGGAACAGCTACGTTACTATGAATTGGATGTTGAGCGTCAATCTGAGGAAATCCGCCTGACTGTCACCTCTCAATACTACGATCTGCAAGCAGCTGATGAACAGGTGCGCATTGCCCAGTCTGCTGTGAGAAATGGTCAAGCTAGTTTGCGGGATGCACAAGCTTTAGAAGCAGCTGGTGTGAGTACTCGATTTGATGTTTTACAGGCTCAGGTTCAATTAGCGAATTACCAACAACAGCTGACAAGTGGTATCTCACAGCAGCAAATTACTCGCCGTAAATTAGCCCAAACATTAAGTTTGCCGCAGTCAGTTGATATTAGTTCGGCTGATCCAGTCGGAATAGCAGCTCTGTGGAATGTTCCACTGCCTGAAACTCTTGTCTTAGCTTTTAAAAATCGTCCAGAACTGCAACAGTATTTGGCGCAACGGAACATTAATGAACAACAACGACGGGCAGCGCTTGGTCAGCTAGGTCCTCAAGTGAGTTTGGTTGGTACCTATCAACTCACTGATCGCTTTGATGATCAGACAAACGGTACCGATAATTATTCCCTAGGAGTTAGAGCTAGTTTGAGTTTGTACGATGGTGGAGCAGCAAGAGCAACCGCATCTCAATACAAGACCGGCATTCGGATTGCTGAAAATCAGTTTGCCAGTGCGCGCAACCAAATTCGCTATGACGTAGAAAGTTATTATTCTCAACTGCAATCTAACTTGCAGAATGTTCAAACGGCTAGTACTGCTCTTGAACAAGCTAGAGAGTCTCTACGTCTAGCACGTTTGCGATTCCAAGCAGGTGTTGGCACTCAAACTGACGTTATTAACGCAGAAAATGCCTTGACACAAGCTGAAGGTAATAGAGTCACAGCAATTTTGAATTACAATCGCGCTCTGGCTGGTTTACAACGAGCAGTCACCTCTAGAGCAGCACGCTAGGTTACTCAATACTCATCAGGTGGCAGTGCACCTTTGAAGGGGAAAGGGGAAAGGTTAAAGGTCTTTCGCTTTTCCTCTGCCCCTTTACGTTTTTTAGTGAATTGTTGATTCGATCAATCAAAATTGTCATATCCTAGCATAAAGGAAAACTTCAAACACTGAAAACACAATCTGATGACGAAAGTTACGGCAAAAGAAATTGCACTGTTTCGCTCTCAAGTTGCAGATGACTTTATAGCTATGGAAGCACTCGATATTATAGAAGAATGTGATGGAGATTTGGAAGATGCTGCAATAACTTTAGCGATTCGAGCCGGACAACAACCAGAAATAGCAAATTCAGAATGGTTAGATGCTTTAGCTCGAAAATGGCGTGCCGTTATTTGTCAACAAGAATTTCGGGATGATTTGGTTAACGGCTCAGTTAAAGGGATGATGGAACATCTCAAAACAATGCCGACGTTTCCTAAGATGTTAGCAACGCCTGTTTTAATATATGTGTTGAAGAAAAGTGTAAAGAATTTTTGCGAGCCTCTTGACTTAGTACAGTAATATTTTCATCCTTATTAGACTTGAATTTTAACATCAATGAATTATCTTATTGCCGTTTTAGCTGACCGCATCCAAGCAGAAGCTGCTTATCTAGCTTTAGAAAAAGAAGCGATAAAATCTACAATTTTGGGTAGAGGTTATAAAACTGCTGATGAATTTGGCTTGATTGACCCCAACGAGCAAGCAAAGAAGCAAACTCAGTTCATGGCTGTTTGGCTGGTACCCTTTGGATTTTTCGCAGGTATTACTTTTAGCCTCCTCACTGGCTTGGACACTTTTGCTTGGGCAGGTGAAATTGGCAATCACATTATTGGTGGACTGTTAGGCGCTGGTGCAGGCGCTATGGGTAGTGTGTTTGTCGGTGGTGGAGTCGGTTTATTGGTTGGAAGCGGTGACGCCTTACCTTACCGCAATCGCTTAAATGCTGGCAAATACTTGATTGTCGTTCAAGGTTCTGAAATTCTTACCCGTCAAGCAACCCGTGTTTTACGCCAGTTTGAACCAGAAAATATTCAAGGTTACGCTGCACCTAGGGAATAGTAATCAGTGAACAGTGAACAGTGAACAGTGAACAGTGAACAGTGAAAACTGGTAACTGGTAATTGATAACTGCTAAGTTGTAACTAGATAACTGATAACTGATAACTGATAACTGATAACTGTTTAAAATGTTGCCACGGGAAGAACTTTTAAAAGGTGTTGAAAATCGAGATAGTATAGCTCGTGTGATTGACCAGGCGGAACTTGCCATCAAAACTTGGGAAGTGGTTTTCACTGATTTTCTGTCTCCTCCAGAGTTAGCAGAAATCATGGTGGTGTTTAGCCGTCTGACAGAAGTGCAGTTGGTGGTTTGGGGTGGATATCCCCAAGCTGAACGCAAAAGAGTGGCGATCGCCCGTTCCGAAATTCCTTTGGATCAATCTCAAGTCGCACTCACCGCTTTAGACATAGCCGGAAATTTCTTGTTTGATACCGCCACTCACCGCGACTTTTTGGGCGCAATGTTGGGAACTGGGATTGTCCGTGAAAAGACGGGGGACATTATTGTACTCGGCGAACGGGGCGCACAGGTAATCGTCGTACCGGAGTTAGCAGAGTTTTTGGAAATGAATCTTAAGCAGGTGCGATCAGTTCCCGTGAAAACTCAGCCTATAGATTTGAGTGAGTTGAAGGTGCGGGAACCCAAGAAAAAAGAACTAACCACTGTGGAAGCTTCTTTAAGGTTGGATGCGATCGCCTCTGCTGGTTTTGGAATGTCCCGTAGCAAAATGGTTGAGTTAATTGACAGCGGAGATGTTCGCGTCAACTGGAAGGAAATAACTCAAGCAAGTTCTCAACTAAAAACAGGCGATTTAATCGCCATTCGTAGTAAAGGACGTTTAGAAGTTGGGGAAATTGCTGTTACTAAAAAAGACCGCTACCGCGTACAGTTAACAAGATTTATGTAGGCAGAGGCGCTATAGCGCCTCTGTTGTTAAACTGTTTTTGCCTTAAACTGTTTTGCCAAAAGACTCAACAAAGTTTTACGTGGAACCAAGCTGGATAATTTACTAATAAAGTGAGTACTAAAGCCACCAATAACAACGCTAGGATCTCCCCTTTCCAAAGCTTTCAAAGATTCGCGTACGACTTCTTGTGCAGTGGATATTTTATTTGTTTTAGCTGCAAGTGCAGGAGGAAACTTAGCTTTTGCCAAGAAGTCTGTCTCAACTGGTCCTGGGCAAGTCACTAATACACGGACACCATAGTCACGATTTTCTGCCCAAAGTGCCTGACTAAAACTGACAATGAACGCTTTACTGGCAGCATAAACAGAAAGGTAAGGCATTGGTTGAAACCCGGTGAGGGAAGATACATTAATAATGCTTCCAGAACGACGTTGCCGCATTTGTTGCAAGAATTTATGAGTTAAATCTACTAATGCCAAGATATTCAATTGTACAATCTTAACTTGTCGTTCTTCGTCCTTCTCAGCAAAGTCGCCATACTCGGCAAAACCAGCATTGTTGATTAACAAGTCAATCGTTAATCCCTTTGATTTGACAGCATCAAATACATCATTAGTAGCGCTTGTTTCTGTAAGATCTTTAACAACAATATCTACTTGAACTTTGTATTTTTCTTGCAGTTGTTTGGCTAGTTGGTTTAATTTTCCTTCCGAACGAGCAACTAAAACAAGATTTGTATTATATGCAGCTAATTCCTCGGCAAAGACTTTACCAATACCATCAGAGGCACCAGTAATTAAAGCAGTTGACATTCTCGGTACTATGAAAAGTTTTTAACTATTGTACAAATTGTAACAATTTTCTTGATAGACTCTTTTTGATTTCAACTAACTTAAAATTAATATATCGAACTGTTTCATTTCATCTGCGTTGGGGCATAGTCGAAGTTTCTACTATATTCTGATGTTTTTTTCCAAATTTGTCCTTGCATCTGGTGGGAAGGCAACCTCAGAATAATTCTGGAATCAACCCGTCGCTAAAAAGTCAACAGCCCTGTTGTGTTCAAGCTTTCAGTATAAGCACATGTTGATTGTATACACTTGTATGAGCAAAATAAATACAGAATTTACCAACTCGCAGGCAACTTTAGCAAATTAATATTGACCATTCTGCTAAATCTATGCTATCTTATGAAAGCTTCGGACGTATAGCTCAGTTGGTTAGAGCGCTACGTTGACATCGTAGAGGTCACTGGTTCGAATCCAGTTACGTCCATTAGATCTTCAATGAAGTGATTAATTATTTGTCGTCGCTGACAGGTTAATATTGTCATGACTATCAAAGTATAAGTTCGAGTATACAAAAGCCCAGCCTTATCCCAGGACTTCTGTGGTCAAAATTAATACCATATGGTAGAAAAGTAACTAGTCGAGTATTCTCTAGAAAATGGCAGGAAGTTTTTAGTAGAAGTAGAACAACCAGAGGATACAGCGGTTGGGAGGGTTGGTCTTCCATCCGGTCGTATAGTTGCTGAAGCAAAACAGATTCCATGTCAAGCGATAGTTACTTGCAGACGTTTAGAACAGCGATCGCTCGTATTTACCACACCCACGCTAATGGAATCACAAGAGTTGTCGGTGCTGGTTTCCTGGTTGGCGATACGCGAGCGCGTCAAGCCAGAGGCTTATCGCCATCTCCTCACCTGTGCTCATGTAGTTGCAGAAGCTTTGGGCATTCCCCGCAACACACAAGAATTACCCACCGGAACCATAGAGCTTTGCAGCATTACTCGCTCCTAACCGCAACTGGAATATCACCACAAGACAAGAGGTTATCCTCTTTGCCAAGATTGCTATCCAGGTGTTGCGTCAACTAGGTGAAGACTATGCTGCTTTAGAACAAACATCTCAAGTTATTCCTGAGTTTTCGGAAGAATCTAATAATCCTCCTAAAATATTAACCTTTGAATTTGAAGTCGCAACAATCGATCTCAAACAAACAGACTCAATAAGAAAAAAACAGAACTGACAATCAAGCGTCACCGGCAACAAGCTCAATGCTTTATTAAAGATTTAGGAAACGGAGTTGATCTAGAGATGGTAGCTATTCCTTCTGGAAGCTTTTTGATGGGTTCGCCAGAAGATGAACTGGACCACGATGAATCGGAAAGCCCTCAACATGAAGTAATAATTAAACTCTTTTGTATGGGTAAGTATCCCCTCACTCAGGCACAATGGAAAGGAGTCCCCTCTGTGCCAAAAGTGAAGCACAAACTCGACTCTAATTCATCTGAATTTAAAGGAGCCCCCACAGACGGAAGCGCGTGGCTAGACAATAATGATAATGACAATATTTTTTTCTGCTGCGCGGTGGTTCGTGGGGCGACGTTCCCGGTAATTACCGTTCTGCTAGCCGTATCAGGAACTATCCCGACGACGGCGGCAATGTCGGCGATTTTCGTGTTGCGTGTGCTGCCGCGTGGACTCGGTAGCCCTTCCTCCTTTTTTCTTTTTTTATTTCTTCTTGTCAGCGCAGCGATCTGGAAAAATCTTTGAACAAATACCCGACGCAAGCCCTTCGATCAAGCAGAAAGCCCATCCCAGTGACTCACCACCAAGGCAGAAAGTTCCTGTTGCTAGGAGATTGTTATCTAGGCAACAAATTGATAATAGATAACTGTTGACTGTTAACTGTTAAAACTCGAAAATTTAGTTTTAATGAAACGAGTGCGATCACTGAATACCATTTCTTTATCAAGTAAGCTTAATTCAATTTCTTTATGAAGTTAAGCTTAATTGAACTTGTTTATGAAGTTAAGCTTAACTGAACTGAACTATAGTCCCAGCGATAGATGCCGAACTATCCGTAGAGCGCGTTCTTCGCACTGGCTCACGCCACATGCCTCAACGCGGGGAACCCGCGCACAGCAGTGGCCCCCCTAAGTAATATTATTTTACGAAAGTAGTGATATGAATCGCTTACCTCCTGGTAAAAATCGAGTCTAATTGTAGAGACCTAAAGGTCAAAGGATATAACCAGGGAATAATGTCTACGGAGCTTTTTTTGGTAATCATAAAGTTTCTTGGCCCGATTCCGGAATCATTCCAACTCAACTTGTAGTTGTGTACCAGTTGGATTTGATTGAACACCAAACCTCAGCTAAATTTATATTTCTCATAAAATACCGAAAAACTACTATGAACGACTTTCTGGCAATTCAATTTAAATTCAACACTCGTAGCTTGCTAAAGCTTGGTTTGCTTTCAGTAGCGCTATTGCTTCCACTTGGAACTTATACTCAGGCTAATGCAAACTCAGTTCCAAAGGAAAAAGTTGAGGTGATATCGGTTCCACGTGAGGAAGCATACTTTATAGAGAAGAAACAACCAACTTCTTCTGGTAGTCAGACTGATTCACAAGATGGAAATAATTCAGGCAATGGCACTACATTGCCACATGTTCCCAATCGCCAAGAAAATTTACAGGGTTTAGCAGGAACAACAAATTCTGTGTACAAGAAGAAACAACCTCAAATAGCTTATCCCAAACAATAACTAGCGTAGTTGTTAAAAGCATATCTTCAAAAAGTACATCCCATTAAGGTTAGATATAGTTCTGGCAATCTCGAATCAGCAATCATCAATAAATGAATGCTATATCCACTCTGTCTTTCAAAGGTACAAGATTTTATAGTGGATCGCATTCAGTTTGGCAAGACATAATCCGCAGCCGAGTTAATCCAGTAAGTTGTCGGTTAACGTATGGCATTTATTTCTTGCAACATTTTGATGAGTTGAAACTAATAGCAGCTTGCGGGAAGTGCAATAAATACGCAAGAATATCAGACTTAGTAAAGTCACCAAAGCGATCATTAAAACTGTTCCATACGCCTTAGTATGCCACCATAGTCGCGTCAGCATAGCTGTACTGAGTCGTATAGGCTCCCACAAGGGAGGAGTTAACTTGTTTGAATCATGAATGGTAACAACTAAGGACGTTGCTCTATTAACCATTGCCATTTTCATTGCTCCTTGAACAGCCAAAGCGAGTTACTCAACTTTGTGAGATATTGTACGGTAAGCCTATAAAATTAGTGTACTTTATAGGCAATATCTCATACCTGCCAGAAAAAAGCAAGGCAAACATACTCATTGCTACATGTTGATGCTCCCCACCCTTAGCCGTCAGCTGAGGGTGGGGAGCGTCAATTTCTTATCCACCTTATATCCCCACTTCATAAGAGGGATGCGGATATAAGGCTATTTTCTAAATTAGAATCTCAAACCCACTCCACCTTGTAACGAGAAAGCTGTACCACCATCACGGACAGCATCAAAAGCAATGACAGCGTTACCAAAAATCACAGTATTGCTATTTGGGACAACGTAATCAATTCCTGGTTGCAGGGCAAACCCGATTTTATTCCCAACAGGGGAAGGTGTATCACCGCCAGCGAGAACAACTCCAGCTCCTATGTAAGCATCGGTTTGCCAGTTAAGGGGGTAGTCGTAGGAAACTGTTGGGACAAGAGCGACATTTGAACCAATGAAAGCCTGAGCGCGAAAAGAAACAGGAACTTTAAGAAGCTTGTAGCGAGCAGCAATCACTCCTCCAACTCGGGCACCATCTGCAAAACCAACCGCAGGACCTACACCGACATAGCTACCATATGCCACTTGAGCTTGTGCTGGTTGGGTGAATTGAGCAAAACTTAAAAGTGAACCAGCTAAAACAACTGATACAAAGTACTTAAGACGCTTCATTTCCTCGCTCCTTAAAAAATTGCTGAGCTAAATTATTGTAAATTTTATGGCTTTTATGATTAATTTACGGACAACGAGGATGAATACCTCCTTGAGTACAAATGTAAGCTATTTGCTTGGGATCTAAATTTTTGACTTGACTGAAATCGACTCCCTCCACAACTGCAGATTGCACCCCTAACGCTGGAGTTTGCACAAATTGCTCTGTTTGGTTTTGTTTGCTCGGGGTAAGAATTGCTCCTTGAAAATCAGCTCCTGCCAGATTCGCCCCTCGTAAATCTGCAAGGCTCAAGTCAGCATTTCGCAAGTTGGCATTTTCCATATTCGCTGAGCGCAAAATTGCGTTAGCAAGACGAGTCGCGTTCAGGTTAGCATCTTTGAGATTGGCATGATCAAAATAAGCTCCTGTGAGGTCAGCTCCTTGCCAATCAGTTTTGATTAAGTTGGCAAATGACAACTGTGTTCCTACTGCAATCACACGACCTAGACGAGCAGCATATAGATCCGCGTCTTTGAGTTGTGCATTGCTCAAGTCGGCTCCAGTCAGACTCACATTTTCCAAAACGGCACCCTGCAAATCGGCTCCCTCTAGCTGGGCGCTACTGAGGTTAGCAGCAGTTAAGCGTGCGTTGGATAAGTTAGCTTTGTTGAGAATAGCGCGGCTCAAATCAGTCCGAATCATCAGCACACGGCTGAGGTTAGCTTCAGTAAGATTTGCTTGCCTCATCCGTGCTTGGCTTAAATCAGCAATCCAATCATCGTAGGTATCCCATCGACCATCCTCGCCTACTCCCCGGAAGCGACTCCCCTTAAAACTGCCAAAGGATAGGTTCGCGGATTTGAACTTAATTCCCCATAAATCTTTTTTATCTAATACCAAGTTGAAAGAGCTTTGCTCAGAGCCGTTTTGACCTAGGTAAACATTACTGAGATCCAAGCCATTAGTTTGACCGTTGTAGACAGCTAAAATTTTACCAATCGTATACTGGTTTGCTTGCAACTGCTTTTCTAACACTTCTGGTGGTAAAGCTTTGCTACCTTTTCCAGACTGTAACTCCCCTGTTAACAACTGATTCATGCGTTTTAAATTGGGGATAGCATTGGGTCCAACGGTTATCAAAGCTCGTTGAATCGTTTGAAGTAAAATAGGGTCAGTTTCCTTAGACAGCAAATCGACAAGATATTGGGTTGCTTGTGGGTCATTAAGAGTACCCATAGCTAGAATTGCTTTCTGGCGTTCGTTGTTTGTAGCAGTAGAGTTAGGATTTAAGTCTTTGATCAGTGCCAGAAACTGCTGACTATTGCTCTGTTCGGTAACTCGCTGATTTCGCAGTATTTGAACGTAAATTTGAGTACCAACTAAAATCACTAAAGCCGCACTCATGCAAAGGAATGCGACTCCTACCACTGTATAATTTGGATTTTGCGGTATTCCCTGCCGTTGCTTGGATTGCTGGCGAGGCTTTTCTTGTGTGATCACAATTGATGCGATCGCATCTTCCTCGTCTTTTTCGCTCTCAAATGACTGACTTCCCTGACCATCGCGTTGGGACTGCACTGTTAAAGGTTTGCTGTCATCATCTACAGTATAAGTGCCTGCAAGTGTGTTGTGCAGTGCGCGACGGTCTTGCTGCCAAGGCAAACCTTTGGCTTCTAACACAAGCATGATAACCGCCAAGCTGGCAAAACCCCCTAAACTGGGAAATAAAAAACTGTTACGCCAAAGAAAATAAGCGACGGACACAGGCAGACCCCAACGACCAAGTCCTTCTCGCACCAAAACGGCTTTGAAACCGGGTGGCTTACCTTCAGCGTTGACAACTTTAATTCCAAATCGATGTTTCGCCGGTGTGGCACCAGTTTTCGCTAGTAAATACAACTGAGCGCCTGAGACTGTCAGGGGTGCGAGCAAGGCTATTGTCCATAACAAGTTTGTGGGTGATGCTACGTTCCGAGTACCATAGCTGATAGGCAAAGCTAATGGAGAGGCGATCGCACGTTCTGTTTGTACTAACAAAGGGTTGAGTGGCACTCGATCCAAATCACTTCTAGAATTGGCATACGCACCTATCCCAAAGGGCACCAATCCACTGGCAACAACCAGTGTGATTTCAACTGCCCAAGCAGCAATGCGCCTAGTCGCTAAGGGCAATGAATTGGTTTTTCTCGGTTCTTTGCTTCGACTAGATTGATCACTTGTCCTCACACTTGGGGTTCCCATTGGATAATTCCCTTTAATTTTATTAATACGCCACTAGGCCTGTACGTTTAAAAATAAACTACTGCTGGTTAACAGAGTTATTGGATACTAAGAATTTGTATCCTACGTACGCCAATATTGCCAATAGTGCCAGACTGATCACAGCAGCGACGAGTTTAAGTACTGCTTGTAGTATGGCTAAGCCCAATAACAAACCGACACCAGAAACTACAAGCTTTTGCACTCCAGAGAGATTGTTGAAAAAGGTCACAAATCGCACCAAATTATAGTACAAGCTTGGGAAACCAGACTGAGAGGACTTTACTAATTTTTGTGACTGTGGAACTATCACTAGGTCGGTATTAATTTCTGCCTCTACCTTTTGGAGGCGACTTTTTAAGTCTTCTTCTGGAGGATTCATTTGTTTCTACTTTAGCTTAAACACTGAATGAACAACGAACCAGCCAAATCCCTTTGTTGGCGGTTGTCTTAGTGATTTTAGTTAATGTCTTTGTTCTAAGAACTGCTCTTGGTAGTCAAGAATCAAGTTTTTAGCGTCAGCTTTACCTATAAATTCTCATTTTTCTTAATATTTAATCATATAATTATTTTTCCCAAAATAAAACTTTATACAGTTCACTTAGAAACAAAGACAGATGGTTATCGTCACTTAATTTTAAAAGATTATGTATCAAATTTTTCGAGAGAAAAAGTCGGGAGCATAACAAGAAATATGAAGATGCCTGGGCGATTTCAAATTGTTCCCGCAGCATTAATGATCAGCTTAGTTTTCACCAATGCTCATTTGGCTGAGGCGCAAGTTGTGCAAATTACTTCTCCTTTACAGCCAGATCCGCTGATTGTGAAAGGTACGTCCGGCGGAGCAGTTCCAAGCAACTGTGGTAACATTACCACTAAACCTAATCAAGTGATACAGGTGAAAGAATCACTACCCTATCTGCGGTTAACAGTTGAAACTGGGGGACAACCAACTCTATTAATTCATGGTCCAGGAGGACACTTTTGTGTGTTGGCAGATAAGTACTCTGGGGGCAAGCCGGAAATTTCTGGTTATTGGCAGGCAGGAAATTACTCTTTATATGTAGGAGAGTTATCTAGAGGACAGTATAACTATACTCTATCAATTTCGCAACAAAAGATACTTAAAAAATAACCAAGAGTTCAGAATCGTAAGTAGCCTTCATAGGCATTTGGCCACGAGCGTCAATGAATATATTTCCCCTCAATCTCTCCCTCCTATTAACTTTTTCGTCGTAAGTCCCAAAGCTCTGCGGGGGAAGCTTCCCCCGCAAGACTTTGTCGCACTATAACGGTACTCCGTTTAGTGTCGGGATATAAGACGGGAGGCGAGGCGGTTTGGTTTTGTCTCCATCTTCTCTACAGAGAAACTTTTTGACACGAAGCCTCTTTGACTTCAAGCATTGGTGCAAGAGCAGTACGTTGTACTTCTTGGCTAATGCCATTTCCACGGAGAATAATTGAAGCGCGTGACTGAAGAAAATCTCGTACTGCCGGACAACCAAGGGATGGCATCAGCTCTGCCAATACAGGAAGAAATGCTACATTCAATTTGTCTAGAGATGGTCTCAAAGTTTGATTCAAGTCTGGAACGTTAGTAAAATTTTTCACTCCAAGCTTTTGCCAAGTTTGAAAATCAGCTTGCTGGATTTGCTTTCCGGCTTCTATCTGTCCTCGAAAAAAAACTGCAACTGTATCGGGTTGGAGATTATAATTTATTGCCTGCTGCTGTATTTTTGTTATTAGTTCTTGTTCTCGTTGACGGTCTTCAATAGGGCGTTTCTGATTCCATTTCCAGCGAGCAACATCATGAGCAATCATTAACCTCTGCTGCATGAGTTGAAGCAATTTATTAATTTGTACCTGTTGGTGTGCAGCTACATTATTTACAAAACTGAACTGTGGTTGTGGATTTTGAGAGAGCAAATGATATTTTAAGTACCCAGCAGCTAGTGCACTGCTGAAGAACAGTCCAAGGAAAATCAGAGTTGCTTGCAACTGGACACCCTTTCGGAAATGATTTGCTGTCATCGCTGGTACCAGAAATTGATGATGAACTACCCTGTTGTCCTATCCTGGGTTGAGAGCGGAGTTTCCGCAATCTCTTGCGAGGTGGACTGAAATTTTTGACCCGATAGTTGGAATTTAAACAAGCAAATGACTGTTAGCAAACTATTCGTAAATAGATGCCAACACTTTATCTGCTGCTGCCCGGAATGCAGTAGCGCCACCCGCGCTCATATCACGGGGCGCACAGGTACGATTCCTCACATAGGTGAGAGTGATGGCTCCTACAGCAGCCAGAATCGGATCAGTATTGTTTTTGCCACCTGTCTGTCCACTTAGCAAGGTGCGCCATTTCCATTATTATCGCTTATTATCGCTGCAAGCCATCACAGAAATTCATAGCAAAATCAAATCTTGTAATTTAGTAAACAAGTATGGAAAACTTCTGTCTGTTGAGGAATTGACGAGCAAGAATTTTGAGTTAAATTTTGTTAAGATTGGATTCAATATAATTACTTCTGCCTTATCTATCAATTGCCTACCTTGGAGACACCTCATGCTGCGACTTGAACATATCAGTAAAATTTATCCCACAGGCGAAGTTCTCAAGGATGTCAACTGGGAAGTCAAAGCTGGCGATCGCATTGGTTTAGTCGGTGTCAATGGTGCCGGAAAATCCACCCAACTCAAAATTATTACAGGGGAAACTGAACCCACGTCTGGCGAAATCATTCGTCCTGCCAGTTTACACATAGCTTACCTCAATCAAGAGTTTGAAGTCGAACCCACTCGCACTGTTAGAGAAGAATTTTGGACGGTTTTTAAAGAAGCTAATTCTGTGCAGGTGTCTCTAGCGCAGGTGATGCGAGAGATGGAAAGCGCAACTCCAGAGGAACTGGATAAACTGATTCATAAGTTAGATCGCTTACAACGGCAGTTTGAAGCATTAGATGGCTACATCTTGGACACACGAATTGGGAAGATTCTACCAGAGATGGGGTTTGGGCTAGAAGATGGCGATCGCCTTGTGAGTGCCTTTAGTGGCGGTTGGCAAATGCGAATGGGTTTAGGCAAAATTCTTTTGCAAGAACCTGACTTATTACTATTAGACGAGCCAACGAACCACTTAGATTTAGAAACGATTGAGTGGTTAGAAAATTATCTCAAGGGGCTGAATACCCCAATGGTCATAGTTTCTCATGACCGCGAGTTCCTTGACCGTTTGTGCACGCAAATTGTCGAAACAGAACGCGGTGTTTCCAACACCTACCTTGGCAATTATTCAGCATATTTGCAACAAAAAGCTGAAAGTCAAACAGCCCAAGTTGCTGCTTACGAACGCCAGCAAAAAGAATTAGATAAACAACAAGCTTTTGTTGATAGGTTCCGGGCTAGTGCTACCCGCAGTACTCAAGCGAAAAGCCGAGAAAAACAACTAGACAAAATTGAACGTATCGAAGCACCGACGGATAATTTAAGAACATTGCACTTTCGTTTTCCCGCTGCACCCCGTAGTGGACGTGAGGTGGTGAATATCAAAGATTTAACTCACGTCTATGATGATAAGATTTTGTTTTTGGGTGGAAATCTTTTCATCGAAAAGGGCGATCGCATTGCTTTTCTTGCTCCTAATGGTGCAGGCAAATCCACTTTGTTACGCCTGATTATGGGTGTTGAACAACCCACAGAAGGAACTGTGACATTGGGTGAACACAATGTTCTCCCTGGATACTTTGAACAAAACCAAGCTGAAGCTTTGGATTTGAAAAAAACTGTTATGGAAACTATCCATGACGAAGTTCCTGATTGGAAAAATGAAGAAGTTCGCACTCTTTTAGGAAGATTTCTCTTCAGCGGTGACACTGTGTTCAAAGCAGTGGCGGCATTAAGTGGAGGTGAAAAAGCACGTCTTGCCTTAGCAAAAATGCTGTTACAACCAGCCAATTTATTAATACTGGATGAGCCTACTAACCATTTAGACATTCCAGCAAAAGAAATGTTGGAAGAAGCCATTCAAAACTATGAAGGCACAGTACTTGTTGTTTCCCATGATCGTTATTTCATTTCCAAGGTAGCAAACAAAATTGTGGAAATCAGGGAAGGAGATTTCCGCGTCTATTTAGGAGATTACCACTATTACTTAGATAAAATAGCAGAGGAAAAAGAAGAAGCAAAATTAGCAGCAATTGCTGCCGAAAAAGCCGCCAAAAAAGCTGCTAAAGCAGCAAAAAGTGGCACAAAAAAGAAGTGAAAAACTGTAGGTGTAACTGTCCTAAGTCATTCATGAGAATCTTTGTTTGTGTCTGACATTTGTGTGCTTAGTGATCGCCTGCCGTTCGCTGCGCGTTTGCCCCAATGGTGCGGCGATAGCTTCGTGCGCAGCATAGCGGCAGATCACTTACATAGTCGCCCTCGTCGCACCGAAAGCCGTCATTAGCTTTGCGAGGATTGTCATGAAACGTAAAGCGACACCCTGCTTTAAGCGCCTCTATGTTCAACAAAAATCTCACAATTCAAATCGGATTACTGTAGATAGTCCTCATCCCGAATATCACAAGAAATTACCAAAGATAAACAAAGTTTAAGAATTGTCTAAAAGCCCACAGTTATGCAAAAAAAGTAGGTCATAAGCAGAAATTCACTTGCGGCTGCTAATAGCAATGGTATCATTCGGGTATTACAAAAAGTAAAGGGCAGTTTTACTATGACCAAGGCACCTATTGCTCCCGTGGTGCTAGTCATTTTAGACGGATGGGGCTACTGCGAGGAGAGTCATGGAAACGCCATTGCTGTAGCTAACACTCCGGTGATGGATAGCTTATGGGCGGCTTATCCCCACACCCTCATCCGAACATCAGGGAAAGCGGTGGGGTTACCAGAAGGTCAAATGGGCAACTCGGAAGTTGGTCATTTGAACATAGGCGCTGGTAGAATTGTCCCCCAAGAATTAGTACGGATCTCAGACGCAGTAGAGGACGGTTCTATTCTCAGAAATCCAGCACTTGTGAAGATTTGCCAGGAAGTTTATAGTCGAAATGGCAAGCTGCATCTGGTTGGGCTAACTTCTGAGGGTGGAGTGCATTCGCACATCACTCATCTATTCGGACTACTTGACTTAGCAAAGATTCAGGGAATATCCCAAGTTTGCATACACGCCATTACTGATGGGCGTGACACCACTCCCACTGAAGGAGTGAAAGCATTGGGGCTTCTTCAAGACTATATCGACCGTATAGGCGTCGGGCGCATAGTCACAGTTAGCGGTCGCTATTACGCGATGGATCGCGATCGCCGCTGGGATCGAGTTAAACGCGCTTACGACGTGATGACGCAGGATGGACCAGGAAATGGTCTAAAAGCTGTCGAAGTCCTACAAGCATCGTATGCAGAACGTTTGACGGACGAATTCGTGCTCCCAGTCAGAATAGCACCTGGAGCTATCGAACCAGGAGACGGAGTCATCTTTTTTAACTTCCGCCCCGACAGATCAAGACAACTGAGCCAAGCTCTTGTCAATCCAGAATTTAACGGTTTTGAAAGACAGCAAATCACCCCACTGTCTTTTGTTACCTTTACACAGTATGACCCAGAATTACGAGTTGGGGTTGCTTTTGAACCGCAAAATTTGAGTAATATTCTTGGGGAAGTCATTTCCAAGCATGATTTAAAGCAGCTTCGGACTGCAGAAACCGAAAAATACGCTCACGTCACTTACTTCTTCAATGGGGGTCTGGAAGAACCTTTTAAAGGAGAAGACCGACTATTGATAAGCTCTCCTATGGTGCCAACTTATGATAGTGCTCCTGCAATGTCAGCACAAGCAGTGACAGACGTGGCGATCGCAGCAATTGAAAAGGGCGTATACTCGCTTGTTGTCATCAACTATGCCAACCCAGACATGGTAGGACACACAGGTAACATCCAAGCGACTGTCAAAGCGGTTGAGACAGTTGACCAGTGTTTGGGTCGCCTACTCTCCGGTATTGGTAAAGTCGGGGGGACAGCAATTATAACTGCTGACCACGGCAACGCTGAGTATATGCTAGATAGCAACGGAAATCCCTGGACCGCGCACACGACTAACTTAGTTCCCCTGATTTTAGTCGAAGGTGAAAAAGCTAAAATCCCAGGACATGGTACAGATGTCGCCTTGCGGAGTGATGGTAAGCTATCCGACATTGCACCGACAATTTTGGATATTCTACAACTACCTCAACCAATAGAAATGACAGGGCGATCGCTACTGCAAAACGCCGAGTATGACGTGCAACTTTCTCGCACTCCTGTACAACTGGCGATGTGAAATAGTCAAAAATGATGAATTATGTAAACAAAGAAAATTCATAATTCATCATTTTTAATCTATAATAAAGAATTGGTCTATCTTAAAACTCGATAATCAACTATATTTTAGATACCATGACCATTGCTAACGTCGTAGAATTTATTTGGGCACTTTCCGCTGTTGGTCTCATTGTTTTGGTTTTGCTGCATAGTCCCAAAGGTGATGGCATAGGAGCTATTGGTGGACAAGCCCAGTTGTTCAGCAGCACTAAGAGCGCAGAAAATACATTAAACCGAGTGACTTGGGCACTCACAGCCATTTTTCTTGGTTTAACTGTAGTTTTAAGTGCTGGTTGGCTCCCTAAATAAGATGAAAATATGGGGAGACAAACCCAAAAACTCATATTAAGTACTCCCAAAAGTACTATTAAAACTACCATTACAAAAACTGTAGTCTTGCAGCGCTTGATTGTCTCACTAGCATTAGCTATTGGTACAGCGCTGCTTATTATTTTGACCAGCTTTCAATCCAGCGCCATCCCTGTTACCTCTGCCTCACCTCCCCTCAAGCCTCATCCACTACCACCAACACTGACGCAGTGGCAAGATAGCACTAACAGCGGTGACTACTTTTCTCAAGTTAGTCCAACCCAAGTAGGTTATCTGGTTTGGTCGCAGTTTCCCATTCGGGTTTATGTAGAACCAACCCAAGCAGTTAATAGTAAACAGGCAGAAGATTGGGTGAAAAACGTTTCACAAGCAGTTCAGGAGTGGAGTATTTATTTGCCTTTGGCGATCGTTGAACAACCCAAAGACGCAGACATTACTATTGTGCGAAAAACTCCACCATTGCAAACTTCTCCTGATAGTAAAATGCCGCGTGCGCGTTCTGCTCAAACGACTTATGAAATGTACGTTAGCAAAAATAATCTTTTATCTCACCGCTTCACGATTTTGTTGAGTCCTAGCCAAACAGGACAGTATCTCCTTGCAGCCACTCGCCACGAATTTGGTCATGCATTAGGAATATGGGGACATAGTCCGCTGCCAAGCGATGCTTTATACTTTTCTCAGGTTCGCAACTCGCCGCCGATTTCTGCTAGAGATGTGAATACTTTAAAGCGGGTTTATGAACAGCCAACGAGTTTAGGATGGTCTGTAGGAAACAACTCTTGACTACAATAGGAGCTGACTTGAAAAAGGGGTGTAAGGGTGTAAGGGTGTAAGGGTACAACCTCTCCTATAGTGTGGGGCGAGGGCGCGAAGAAGCTAAATTTTGTGTCGAAATACAGATCAAAACACAAGAAATAAGATTTAATATTTTTGTGAGCGATTCCCCTAAATTTATGCTAACTGCATTCATCCTTATCACTTTAGGCACGTTGACTCAAGTTGTTGTACTCGCAACCTCCGGAAACAGGCTTCCTCGATTCAACAAAACCTGTTCGACTTGCGGGTATCAAATTCCGCCCTTGGAACGTCCGCCAGCATTCCATGACTGTCCAGAGTGTGAACGATTGTTCAGTCTTAGTGACTCACTGCCCCGCTTGTAGGTTTGACCTTCTTGAAGAACAGCACCAACAACGCACTGGCGAATAGGGCACAGCCCATAAAGAAAAAACAGTCATTGAATGCCATGACATTAGCTTCGCGGCGAACTAAGCGATCTATCATCGCGATCGCCTGATTTTGTGCCAGTACGGGATCACCAGTGGATGAACTGAAGAACTGAGTAAGCTGATCGATGCGATCGCGTGTGAGAGGATTTTCCAGCGAAACCGATTCGACCAGGCGATTGGAATGAAATTTTTCGCGCATTGATTGCAAGGTAGCTAAGGTTGCGATTCCAATCGATCCACCTAAATTGCGCATCATATTAAACAAGGCAGAAGCAGAACCAACTTGTTTCGGGTTAATACCTGCTGTGGCGACGCTAGACAAAGGAGTCATAATTAACGGCTGACCGCAAGCACGGACGACCTGTGACCAGATAAGCTGTTCAAGACCAGTCTGTGCCGTCATCGTCGAGTTCATGAAGCAACTGACCCCAAACAAACTCAATCCTATAGTAATCAGTAGCCGCAAATCAAATCGCTGCATGAGTTTGGGTACAAAAGGGATGATGAACAACTGGGGAATTCCTGACCACATAATGGTTTCACCAATTTTCATGGCGTTATAGCCCTGAATCTGTGCCAGGAAAAGAGGCAATATAAAAACTGAACCGTAGAGTCCCAAACCCGTTGCCGTATTTACAGCCATTGACAAACCGAAATTACGCTGTGCGATTAATCGTAAATTGAGCAACGGTTGCTTGCGGGTGAACTGAATCCAAATGAAAATAGGTAAGAAGATTCCTGCTAGTACCGCTGCACGCACAATCTCAACAGAACCAAACCAGTCTTTTCGGTTTCCTTCTTCTAGAAAAAACACAAACGATGCCAAACCGATCGCCATTGTTGCAATACCCCACCAATCCCCTTGTTTGAATAGCTGCAACTGCATCGGTTTGGGGGCGATAGCATAAGCAACTCCTGCTATCAACAAAATTCCTGGAAGAATGTTTAGATAAAAGATGTATTGCCAACTAAAATTGTCAGTTAGCCAACCGCCAACAGTCGGACCAACCGAAGGTGCAAAGGTGGCTGTGATTGCAAACAGTGCTAAGCCGATGGGCTGTTTCGCTGGTGGTAAGGTGCTAAGAATGACCGTAAAAGCGATTGGAATCAGAATTCCGCCTGTAAATCCCTGCCCTGCGCGAAACAAAATCATCATTCCTAAATTGGAGGCAAAGGCACAAGCTACGGAAAAAAACAGAAACAGTGTGGCGTTAACCAACAAATAGCGTCGGACGGAGAATACCTGAGATAACCATCCTGTTAAGGGAATCACCACAATTTCCGCCACCAGATAACCTGTCGAGATCCAAGAGCCTTCATCAATAGTGGCACCCAATGCCCCTGTAATATCATTAAGGGAGGCATTGGTAATTTGAATATCCAGTACTGCCATAAAGGCACCCAGCAGGGTTGCCATGACACCGATCCAGTCTTTGAGGGATACTTGGTCGGATTGGGAACCAGACGCAGGGACAGCAGCTCGTCCTTGTTGATTATTGATGCTTGTGCGGCTCACGAACTTCCCTTTAACGAATTTTAACTGTTACAACCACAGACATTCCTGGAGTAATGCGTGACTCATAACCCCGAATATTTTGAGGATCAAACACTATTTTCACCGGCACTCGTTGTACAATCTTGGTAAAATTACCAGTTGCATTATCTGGTGGTAACAAAGCAAATTTAGCTCCGGAAGCAGGAGCCAGACTATTCACCCTACCCAGAAAAGCTCGACCGGGGAAGGCATCAACTTTGATTTCTACTGGTTGCCCTGGATGCATATTTCCTAACTGAGTCTCTTTGAAATTAGCTACAATCCAAGGACGCTGTTCGACAATATACATTAATGTTTGCCCAGGTTGTACGCGCTGCCCTACCTGCACATTCTTATTTCCCACTTGTCCATCTGTGGGAGCGGTAAGGTTTGTGTAGGATAATTGGAGTTCCGCATTCTTTACTTGTGCTTGGGCTTGGGCGATCGCTGAGAGTGCTGCCTTGTATTGCCGCTTATTCACCTCTGTTTGTTCACTGCTGGCATTAGCTTGTTGCAGATTACCTTTAGTCGAAGCTAACTTTGCCTGAGAATTCGTCAAATTTTGCTGTGCTTGGGCAACTCTTGCTTGCGCCTGCTTTACTTGTTCAGAAGCTGTATTTCGTTGTGCCACTAAACCATTATAATTTGCGGTGGCAGTATCTAACTGTTGCTTGGGTGTCGCTCCAGATTGATACAGACTGGCATAGCGCTTGTAATCCAGCTCAGCTTTGATTACATTTGCTTCAACCTGTTGTAGTTGTGCTTGAGCCGCCGGAACACCTGCTTGAGCTTCTTTTAAAGCTGCTTGCGAAGTGGAAATAGTGGCAGCGGCAGCATCAATATTTCCTTGAGCTTGGGTAGTTAAACCTTGGGCATTGGTTTTAGTTATACCAATATTTGCTTGTGCGACACTTGCTTGATCACGAGCCGCTTGTAGAGATGCTATTGTCTGCTGTAAGCTGACGTCATAGTCTTTGGGGTCGAGCTTCACAAGCAATGTACCCCTTTTAACAATTTGATTATCATCAACTAAAACCTGAGTGACTGTACCAGAGACACGAGCATTAACCGGGTGGATATCACCTGTGACATAGGCATCGTCGGTTTCCTGATGAGTGTGTGCGAAGCGCCACCAACGATAGCCAAAGATGCCAGATGCGATCGCTCCTACAACCAGCAAACTTATCAAGATAAGCCTATTGCGACGCTTGCGTTTCGGATTCCCTGAAGGACGCTGTGTCTCTGGTGGCTTGACACTTGGCGTTTCTCGCTCCAAAACTGAGATTTGATGTCCATCTCGGTTTGGATCTAATTCTTGAGGATTGCCTGAGGAATTAGAGCTTTCCATACCTAACCTCTGGTGCAGAATTTGTGAGTCGTTGACATTTGGTAGGCATACTCAGTAAAAAACAGCCACCACAGATAGATTATTTGTTTAGGGTTCTGGTGAAAATCATCCTTTGGATATAGTCCACATGAGCAAGAACCGCACTTTTACCTATCGTTTCTATGGAAAGCAATAGATACACAATGGTTTTCGGTTGTCACACTTGTCAATACCCCCTGACCTGAATCGTTACGATAATTTAAGAATAAGGAACTTGTCACGCATTCTAATTGTCTAGTTATTCATCCGACACTATATGTCTAACAATATGCTTTCAAATAACAGGTCAGGTGTGGGGCTATACTCGAAGAAACTAACTAAATCCTTGCCTAAGATAGATGTTTTATTTCCTCTTAAAGAGGTATATCAAAATATATAAAGAATGTTTTGCAGTGATTCTCCTTTTCTAACATGAAAAGTTTATTGCAGCATCCTTTAGCGCATTTTTAACTCATCAACGCCTACGTATTTCAAAACATTTTGAATTTTCTATGAGTTGTTTTATTGAGGTCTAAGTTTCAACGATAACTTGTTCAGTAGTTGATTCAAGTGCAATCTATCAACTGAATCTCATGACTTCTCAGGATTTTTCGGTAGGCGAGATAAGTGTCATCTTTTTTGTGAGGAGTGAAAAAAGTTATGTATATCTCAAAGCGTTTGTCAACAGTCAGCACTGCATTGATAACGTTAGGAATAATTACTGCTACAGCTAGTCCTACATTAGTTTCTGCTCAAACACCTCAAGAAATAACTCCATCGACGACTCCATCGACAACTCCATCGACGACTCCATCGACAACTCCATCAACAACTCCATCAACGAGTAACTTTCCAGATGTTGCGGCAGATTACTGGGCACAACCATTTATCCAAGCTTTAGCCGCAAAAAACGTAATTAGTGGTTTTCCTGATGGCACTTATAGACCGGATCAACCTGTAACTCGTGCTGAATTTGCAGCAATGATTCAAAAAGCTTTCAGCAAAAACTCAGTTCGGCAGCTACCTGCTGGTGGGTTTCAAGATGTTCCTTCTACCTATTGGGGGGCTTCTGCTATTACTCAAGCCTACGAAACCGGATTTCTAGCAGGGTATCCAGGGAACTTGTTTAGACCAAATCAGCAAATTCCTAAGGTGCAGGCGATCGTTGCTTTAACAAGTGGTTTAGGTTTGACTGCTAGTGGTGATGCAACCAATAGTCTTGGTACTTATTACACAGATGCTAGTTCTATCCCAAACTATGCTGTGAATAATGTGGCAACTGCAACACAAGATAATCTTGTGGTTAACTATCCAAATGTGAGTACCCTCAATCCACTTGCACCTCTAACTCGTGCAGAAGCTGCAGCACATTTATATCAAGCTTTGGTTAAACTGGGACAGGTGCCACCTCTTGCGAACAATGTCGCAGCTGCTAGTTATATTGTAGGTAGAACCACTGCGAGCGCTCCAACAACTAGCACAGACATTGTATCTGTTGCTGCTTCTAGTAATTCTTTTACAATTTTGACTTCTTTATTGAAGACAGCAGGTCTGACTGATGCTCTACAACAACCAGGCCCTTACACTGTTTTCGCTCCTACCGATGAGGCATTTTCTGCTTTGCCTAAACAAACCTTAGAGCAGTTGCAGCAGCCAGAAAACAGAGAAGCACTGATTAAAATTTTAAGATACCACGTGGTGCCTGGTAGCCTTAGTGCTGATCAACTTAGAGCTGGTAAGATCACAACCGCTGAAGGCTTACCCCTAAAGGTTAAAGTCGAAGGTGGTAATCAAATTGCAGTCAACAATGCCAGCGTGACTCAGCCGAACATCCAAGCAAGCAATGGTGTTATTTATGGAATTAACAAAGTCCTCATACCGTCTGATGTAAGTCTCAATACAGGGAATGGCGGAGGTAGTGGAGATGGTATTACGCCAGGTAGAGCCACTCGTGGTGTCTCTAGCTATATCGGAGTTGGTGGTAATATTGGCTTAGGCGGTGATTCAGCTCTTGCTGAAGGGAACTTTGCAGTTTTCAGTAAAATTGGGCTAACACGAAACTTCTCGGTGCGACCTTCAGCTGTGATTGGAGATGATCCGATCATTCTTGTTCCCATTACCTTCGACTTGTCTCAACGAGGAACAGGAAAAGGGTTTAACATCGCCCCTTACGTAGGTGCTGGCGTCGCGATTGAAACTAGTGATGATGCTGATGTTGGTTTCCTTCTTTCTGGCGGTGTTGATGTGCCATTAACTCGTAGATTTACATTAACAGGTTCTGTGAATGCAGCTTTTCTAAATGAGACTGATGTCGGTCTGATGCTAGGAGTTGGCTACAATTTCTAAGTAACGAAATCTCACCCTGCCCTGTCGGGCATCCCTCTTCTTAATTAAGGAGAGGGACATTTTTTTGTAGGTAAAAGCGAGGATGAGGTGGTAAGTAGCTCAAGCTAATTAAACGTGAAATGTCATTGCGAGTGGAACGCAGTGGAACGAAGCAATCGCAAGAATCGTATCTTATGTTTTTTTATGTTGACCTACTTAATATGGTTCGGTTAAAATCCCCCCGCCTGCGGCGACCCCCTTAAAAAGGGGGTAAAAGAGGGTTAGAAGCCCCCCTTTTTAAGGGGAGCCAGTGCGTTGCGGGGGTTCCCCCCGTTGTAGTACCTGGCGTGGGTTGGGGGGATCTCCTTTGACTGAGATCTTGCATCAGGGTCAAAAACCGGGTTTTTTAAGCTTGGTTAGGATCCCCCCGCCTGCGGCGACCCCCTTAAAAAGGGGGTAAAAGAGGGTTAAAAGCCCCCCTTTTTAAGGGGAGCCAGTGCGTTGCGGGGGTTCCCCCCGTTGTAGTACCTGGCGTGGGTTGGGGGGATCTCCTTTGAGATAACCGAACATTACCGAACCGTATTAAGTCAGGGGGTATGACAAAAACACTTTGTCACAAAATCTTACAAACAAATCCTCTTTGCCTACAAACCTAATATTAGTACTACTGAGCCACAATTTTTCTTATTTTAAAGTATTCTTCCCAACCCCATATTAAAGACTTGTTTTATGCTGAGCAGAAAACCGGTGCGTCACCCATTCTTGTTCTTCACCTTACCTCTTGCAACCGTATTCAGCTTGACCTACTTTAGCGTAGCTAGAGCACAAATCACTCCTGATAACAGTCTCGGTGCAGAAAGTTCTGTTGTTGCTCCCAATGTTGAGATTAAAGGCATCCCTAGCGACAGGATTGACGGGGGCGCAACTCGCGGGACGAACTTGTTTCATAGTTTTCAGGAATTTAATATAAACGCTGGTAGAGGAGCTTATTTTTCTAATCCGGCTGGGATTGCAAACATACTCACCAGAGTGACTGGGGGGAATGTCTCGAATATTCAAGGTGTTTTGGGTGTGTTGGGCAATGCGAACTTGTTTTTGATTAATCCGAATGGAATAATCTTTGGACCAAATGCTCGGTTGGATGTGGGTGGTTCATTTTTGGGAAGTACGGCAAATAGTTTGATATTTAAGAATAATTTTGAGTTTAGTGCGACGAATCCGCAAGCACCGCCATTGTTAACTATAAATGTTCCGATTGGCTTGAGGTTTCGGGATAATCCGGGAAATATCACCAATCAGTCTAGAGCTCTTGATACTAGTACTAATATTTTTGGTCTTGCTGTTAAACAAGGAAATTCTTTAACACTGGTAGGTGGTGATGTCAGCTTAGATGGTGGAATACTGTTTGCACCAGGAGGACGAGTTGAGTTAGGAGGATTATCTGCTCCTGGAACGGTAGGACTTAATGCTGATGGTAGCTTGAGTTTTCCTGTGGGAGTCCAAAGAGGTGATGTGTCCCTGACGAATGGTGCAGAAGTTGGTGTTAACTCAGGTGGGGGCGGTAGTATTGCAGTCAACGCCCGCAATTTAAATATTTCCGGAGGAAGTGGGTTATATGCGGGAATAGGGCAAGGCTTGGGGACAGTTGGTAGTCAAGCGGGAGATATTACGCTGGATGCCACAGGAGATATAAAAGTTGCAGGCAGCTATGTATTCAATTATGTGGCATCCCAAGCAGTGGGCAATAGTGGCAACATCAATATAACAACTGGCTCCTTGTCTTTAACTGATGGTGCTCGACTGATTGGCAGCACCTTGGGACAAGGAAATGCAGGTAATGTGTCAGTGCGAGCATCCGGTGCAGTTGATTTGGCAGGCAGTAACACTACCATCTTCAGCACTGTGGAAGCAGGAGGTGTAGGCAATGGTGGCAATATCGACATTAAGGCAGCAGCCTTCTCACTTAAAGATGGCGCTCAACTGCTAACCCTAGTTCGTCAAGCATCTGACACTCAGCCAGCCGGAAGGGGGGATGCAGGCAATGTTATAGTTGATGTTACAGGACCTGTAACTATTGCTGGGGTAGGGATAAAAAGCGGAAATCCCGGTGCGATTTTCAGCTATGTGGGCACGCGGGCGACGGGTAATGGGGGAAATATTACGATTTCCTCTGGCTCTTTCTCTTTAAGCGATGGCGCTCAACTGATTGCCAGCACATTTGGGCAAGGAAATGCAGGGAGCGTGTCGGTGCGAGCGTTGGGTTTTGTTGAGCTTGCAGATAGTAACACTGGCTTTATAAGCGCAGTGGAAGCAACAGGTGTGGGCAAAGGTGGCAATATCGATATAAAAGCAGCAACACTATCCCTCAAAGATGGTGCTCGACTTGATACCAGCACTCGTGGAGTAGGGGATGCAGGCAATGTCACAATTTTCTCCTCCCGAAATGTCTTATTTGAAGGTGTTGGTAGCAATGGTTCACCCAGTGGTGTATTTAGTACAGTACAGCCAACAGCAAAGGGGAATGGCGGTAGTATAACGCTACAGACAGGAACGCTTTCAGTTACTAATGGTGCTGCAATAATTGCTAGTACCTTGGGACAAGGAAATGCAGGCAATGTCAATATTACAGCCAGCGATACAATTTCTTTTAATGGAATTGGTAGCGATGGTTCTCCTAGCGGCATATCCAGCTCAGTTGGTTCTGGGGTAGTTGGTGGAGGTGGTGGTATCAAGATTGAACAGCAAGAGCGCTCTAATAATCCGCAAGAACGCTTCACTGAGCCGCAAATTCTTCGCTTCAGTATAACCATTGAGCCGTTTGGTAATGCTTCTTTTCCTGATGCCACTGGTAACAGTGGGAACATAAGTATCACAACAAGATCGCTTTCAGTTACCAATGGTGCAAGACTAACAACTAGCACTTTTGGGGGGGGGAAATGCAGGTAATATAAGAATTCTAGCCAGCGATAAAATCTCGTTTGATGGAGTTAGTAGCCGTGATGGTTCTCCTAGTGGTGCATTTAGTGCAGTGGATTCTAACTTTTTCGGGAAAGGAGGCGATTTAGATATTACAACAGGGTTGCTTTCAGTCACCAATGGTGCTCAGTTAGTAACAAGTACTCTGAAAAAAGGCAACGCAGGCAATATTACACTAAATGCCCGCGATGCGGTTTTTGACGGAGTTAATAGTAAAGGCTCTCCCAGTGGCGCGTTTGCTACAGTAGATGCCAATGCAGAAGGAAAAGGTGGCGACATCACCATAAAAGCAGAATCAGTTTCAGTCACCCAAGGTGCTCAACTAGCTGCTAACAGTCGTGGGCGAGGAGATGCAGGTAGTATCTCAATCACTACTGATACTGCTTTATTTCAAGGATTTGGCAGCAATGGTTTGCCTAGTCGTGCATCCAGTGCTGTGGAGACTGGAGCAGTCGGTAATGGAGGAAATTTGAGAATTGTTGCTGGACGCTTCAATGTTCTTAATCGGGCAGAAGGAACTGTAAGCAATCAGGGAAGCGGTAATGCAGGTCAGCTAAAAGTCATAGCCAATTCTATCAATCTTGATAATCAAGGGAAACTCACTGCTAACTCTGCAAACGGTTTCGGAGGAGACATCATACTGCAAGCACGAGATTTACTGCTATTACGCCGTAATAGTCTGATATCCGCCATTAGTGGAGGACAGGACGGCAATATTAACATCAACACTCAATTTTTAGTCGCCTTTTCTCAAGAAAATAGTGATATCACTGCTACTGGCTTTGGGCGTACTGCGGGGAGTAATGTTGTAGTTAATATATCAAAACCAGGAGGAATCTTTGGTATTCAGTATCAGCCACAGCTTACCCCAAATAGTGATATTGTTGCTACTGGAAATATTATAATTAACAATTTCGATCTTGACCCCACCCAAGGGTTATTTGAATTGACACAAACAACCCCCGACCCGGCACAGCAGATTGCTTTAAATCCCTGTGTCAAGGGTTTTGGTAGCACTTTCACCATCACCGGACGCGGCGGACTACCAACTGATCCTAATAAAATCCTCAGTAGTGACAATGTGCGTGTTGATTTAATTCAGCCTGTCCCCAGTTCAGTAAGTTCAACAAGTACAACACAAAAGCACGCATCTCAAAAGCCACCTGTTAAACAGATAGTACCAGCACAGGGTTGGATATATAACGAAAAAGGTGAGGTGGTGCTGGTCGCTTA